>CAMDJU010000012.1 GCA_945900695.1 Bordetella parapertussis
GGCCTTCAATGTCGGCCTTGTTTGCGAAATACAGGTAACGGCGGTTGGCCTGTGACTCGCCTGCGAAGGCGGCTTTCAGGTTTTCTTCCGTTTTGGAGCCTTTGAGTGCTGCCATGAGAAATCTCCTTGGGTTGATGAAAAGCTTCGACGCCATTTGCGGCGAAGAGCCCGAAGGGTACAGGCATTGGGTCGGGCCCGTCCAATGGCTTATTTCAATCCACTCGATTGACGATGGCTATTGAAAATCCACAAAACCGCAACAATATTCATTGCTAATCCCAAAGGATTCACTTGTCGTGGTGATTGAGTCGATACGTTCTGTGGCTTGCGCCGCGGTGACAGCGCCCAAGAACATCCCTGGCATCCAAAAACGAGACATGCGGCTTGTAATAGGATGTATGACATTCGGTCGCAAGCCCGACACCCATCAGGAGACCCCATGACCACAGCCCATGCCATGCGCCCAGGGCAAGCCACCTTGCCAGCGCCCGTGCCCATCCAACAACTCCACCACAGCGCGTACCGTGCGCGTGACGCAGAAGAAACGCGGCATTTTTATGAGGACATTTTGGGTTTGCCGCTCTACCACATCATCCAAAGTGACCATGTGCCCAGCACGGGTGAGTACTGCCCGTACACGCATATTTTTTTCCGGTTGCAAGATGGTTCATTCATCGCTTTTTTTGACCTGGGTGACGACCAAGCTGCAACCCCCTCGGCCAACACACCTGCATGGGTGAATCACATTGCCTTTCGGGTCAACCATGTGCGCGAACTCGAAGACACCATGGCACGCCTCAAAGCCCATGGGGTGGATGTGATTGGGGTGACCGACCACCATATTTTCAAAAGCATTTACTTCTTCGACCCCAACGGCATCCGGCTGGAGTTGACCGCGCAATTGGCCGATGAGTTTCAAATGCTGCAAGAAAGCACCACCGCCCACGACCGCTTGAAAGAGTGGAATGCGCGCAAAAGCCAATGGCGCGCCGATCGCGCCAAAGGTATAGCGCCGGATGTATTGAAACCCCAGCAAAACGACCGCCCCGAGTTCAACCCAGCTGTGGCCCCATGATCCAAGCCAGCCCGATGGCCCCAGTGGCCCACACCAATGGCTACGAGTTCACCCAAGGCAGCGGCTATGCCCTGCCCGAATATCCTTTTGTGGCCCCCGAGGAGCTGACAACTGCGAAAGTGATTCGACACCGCGTCGTGGTGGTCGGTGCGGGCATCACCGGCTTGACCTTGGCCTGCAGTTTGGCCCAAAGCGGTGTGGCGACAGTGGTGCTGGATGAGGACAACACCGTTGGCGTCAAGGGGGCTTCTTCCAGGGGAATTTGCTACACCCAAAAATCGCTGGAAATTTTTGAACAACTGGGGATTTACCAACGCATCCGCGCCAAGGGCATTGAATGGAGCGTGGGACGCACATTTGCCGGTCATGAAGAGGTGTTTTCTTTCGACTTGGGTCAACAAAGCCACTTCAACTTGAGCGAGCAGCCACCCTTTATCAATATTCAGCAGTTCTATATCGAAGGTTTCTTGGTGGAGCGCATCCAAGCCCTGAACCGAGACCAGCCCACGGTGGATTTGCGCTGGCAATCCCGCGTGGTGGGGTTTTCTCAAAACGAAGAGGTCGCCACCTTGGAAGTGGAAACGCCAGCTGGCAACTACCGCATCGAGGCCGAGCATGTGATTGACGCCACCGGCTCCCACACCCCCTTTCATGCATGGTGCCAGGCCAGCATGGACGCCAAACGAGGCGATGACCGCTGGTGCATTGCCGATGTGCGTTTTAAACACACGCCACCCACAGAGCGCCACACTTGGATTGAAGCCCCTTTCAATGAAAACCGCGCTGTTTGGCAACACCTGATGGGCGATGCGGTGTGGCGCATCGATTACCAAATGGCACCCAACACCGACCCCGCAGTTGCCAGCCGCGAAGATGTAGTTCGCGAGCGCTTGCAGCGGCAATTTGGCCAAGACATCGAGTGCGACATCGTTTGGGTTGGCCCTTATGCGTACAAGTCTCAATGCCTGCACCATTTGAATGCGGGCCGCGTTTTTTTTGCTGGAGACACCGCCAAAGTGGTCAGCCCTTTTGGGGCCAGGGGCGGCAACACGGGTATTGCCGACGCCCATAACCTGGCCTGGAAAATCGCCGCAGTGGTCAAAAACCAAGCGCCTGCGCAATTGCTGCACAGCTACAACGATGAGCGCTTGGAGGCGGCCCAGGTGAATGTCAAAGTGACCCAACGCACGGCGCGTTTTTTGCGCCCTGCCGATGGCACAGAGCGCCTGTTTCGCAATGCCGCCATTGCCTTGGCCAAGCGCCATGCCTTTGCCAAGCCACTGATCAACACGGGGCGCATGGCCGTGGCCAACCGCTATCACCGCTCTCGGGTATGTGCACAAAACGGCGGTATTTCGGTGCAAAACGTGGCTTTGCACGATGCCTTGGGCGATAAGTTTTGTCTCAACGATCTTCTGCGTTGGGCCGATGGCCAATTGCTGCTGCTGTTGTTTGGGGATTTAACGGCCACAGATCTGAAACGGGTTTTGCAACTCACGCCACATGCACCGCTGCGCGCGGTCCAAGTGATCACTGCCGCGGGAACAGCCCAAGCGGTCGAGCATGTGAGGGACCCCCAACAGCACCTGCGCCAAGCCTGCCATGCGGGTCAGGCCCGTTGGGCCTTGTTGCGGCCCGATGCGTATGTGGCCGCCACAGGCTCTGCATTGGACGGCCGATGGATCCAAGCGGTGGGCAAGGCTTTGGCCATGTCCGACTGAACGCACCTGCCAAGACGCAAAATTTCAACGATGATTCTCACTTTTAAAACCAGGACTGCGCTGCCATGACCACTGCATTGACCATTGATTTCGTCTCCGACATTGCCTGCCCATGGTGCGCCGTGGGTTTGGGCGCTTTGGAGCAAGCCCTGAAACGCCTGGAAGGCGAGGTGTCGGCTGAACTGCGGTTTCAGCCTTTCGAACTCAACCCCCACATGGGCCCTGGCGGCCAAGATTTGGGTGAACACCTGACGGAAAAATACGGCTCCACGCCAGAAAAACAAGCGCAAATTCGCGACATGATCAGCCAACGCGGTCAAGAGGTGGGTTTTTCGTTTCACCCCGGTGGGCGCGGTCGGGTGTACAACACCTTTGACGCACATCGCTTGCTGCATTGGGCAGGACAAACCGGTCCAGCAGGGTCGCAACATGCGCTGAAAAAAGCCTTTTTGGCATCCTACCAAGGCCGTGCGGAAGCCATTGAATTGCATGACGTGATGCTTGCTGCCGTGCTGGAGGCAGGCTTGGATGTGGCGCAAGCACGCGCCATCTTGGAAAGCGACACCTATGCGCAAGATGTCAAAGACACGGAGCAGTACTACACGCAAGCGGGCATTCGGTCTGTGCCGGCCATCATCATCAATCAAAAGCACCTCATTTCAGGGGGTCAACCCACCGAGGTTTTTGAACAAGCCTTGCGACAAATCGCTCAACAAGAAGCCACCGTTTGACCCACGCAGGGGGCCGCCATGGGCTTCGCCAGGCCAGAACCCACGCCCGTTAAAATCGAGCCTCTTTCAAGCATCTCCACACGCCCACATCGGGCCGTGAACACCCAAGCCCCCTATGAGCAACGCCCCCGCGCAACCCGGCTTAGACAGCCTGTCCAAATCTTTTGAACCCGCCGCCCTAGAGGCCCACTGGGGCCCAGAGTGGGAAAAGCGCGGCTATGGCATGGCGGGTTTTCGCGGAACCGGCCAGCCCCAAGCAGCGCAACCCGCATTTGCCATTCAACTGCCACCACCCAACGTGACAGGCACGCTGCACATGGGTCACGCGTTCAATCAAACCATCATGGACAGTTTGACGCGCTACCACCGCATGAAGGGCTTCAACACGGTGTGGGTGCCCGGCACCGACCATGCGGGCATTGCCACCCAAATCGTGGTGGAGCGCCAGTTGCAAGCCCAAGGCATCAGTCGCCACGATATGGGGCCCTCGCCCGATGTGGCGCGTAAAAATTTCATTGCCAAGGTATGGGAGTGGAAAGAGCAATCGGGCAACACCATCACCCAACAAATGCGCCGCATGGGCGACAGCGTGGACTGGAGCCGCGAATACTTCACCATGGACGACAAGTTGTCGCCTGTGGTCACCGACACCTTTGTCAAGCTCTACCAACAAGGCTTGATTTACCGTGGCAAGCGCTTGGTCAATTGGGACCCCGTGCTGATGAGCGCAGTGTCGGACTTGGAAGTCGAAGCCACTGAGTCCGATGGCCACATGCATTACATCTGCTACCCGTTTGCCCAAGGGCCACAGCTGATTGACGGCGTGATGCAACAAGGCATGACGATAGCCACCACCCGCCCCGAGACCATGATGGCCGATGGCGCTTTGGCGGTGCATCCTGAAGACGAACGCTATCAACATTTGCTCGGCCAGATGGTGGACCTGCCTTTGTGCAACCGCCAAATTCCCATCATTGCCGATGATTTTGTGGACCGCGAATTCGGCTCAGGTTGCGTGAAGATCACCGGTGCCCACGACTTCAACGACTACGCCTGTGCACAGCGCCACAACTTGCCACTCATCACCATCTTCACCTTGGACGCCAAGGTCAACGAGAACGGGCCTGCTGCTTACCAAGGTCTTGACCGTTTTGCCGCCCGCAAAGCGGTCAACCAAGATTTGCAAACCCTCGGGTTGATGCTGGAGATCAAACCGCACAAAATGATGCTGCCGATTTGCGCCCGCACCGGCCAAGTGGTCGAGCCCATGCTGACCGACCAATGGTTTGTCGCCATGAACCAAGTCAGCCCGCAAGACCCCACCGGCAAAAGCATTGCGCAAAAAGCCATTGACGCGGTGCAGTCGGGCGAGGTGAAGTTTGTGCCCGAGAACTGGGTCAACACCTACAACCAGTGGATGAACAACATCACCGATTGGTGCATCAGCCGCCAACTCTGGTGGGGCCACCAAATTCCCGCTTGGTACGACGAAGATGGCAAAGTCTATGTGGCGCACAACGAGGCCGATGCGCAATCCCAAGCCCCTGGCAAAACCCTGACCCGCGACCCCGATGTGCTGGACACTTGGTATTCGTCCGCACTGGTGCCTTTCAGCACCATGGGCTGGCCCGACAAAACATCCGACGGCGATTTGTACCTGCCCTCCAGCGTTTTGGTCACTGGCTACGACATCATCTTCTTTTGGGTCGCGCGCATGATCATGATGACCACGCACTTCACCGGCAAGGTGCCGTTCAAGCATGTGTACATCCACGGCTTGGTGCGCGATGCGCAGGGAAAGAAGATGAGCAAGTCCGAGGGCAATGTGCTGGACCCCGTTGATTTGATCGACGGCATTGCACTCGACCCCTTGCTGGACAAACGCTCACAAGGTTTGCGCAAACCCGAGACCGCGCCACAGGTGCGCAAGAACACGCAAAAAGAATTTCCCGAGGGCATTCCCGCCTATGGCGCTGATGCACTGCGCTTTACTTTTGCCGCACTGGCCAGTTTGGGTCGCAGCATCAATTTCGACAGCAAGCGTTGCGAGGGCTATCGCAATTTCTGCAACAAGCTGTGGAACGCCACCCGCTTTGTGCTGATGAACTGCGAGGGCCAAGACTGCGGCCTCAAGGAACACACCAAGGCCGAATGCGCACCACCGCGCACCGATGAAAACGGCGAACACATTCCCGCCGGCCCGTTTTACCAATACATGAAGTTCAGCCAAGCCGACCGCTGGATTTCATCGGTGCTGCAACAAGTAGAGGCGGACGTCGCCAAAGGCTTTGAAGAGTACCGCTTGGACAATGTGGCCACGGCCATTTATGAATTTGTGTGGAACGAGTACTGCGACTGGTATTTGGAAATTGCCAAAGTGCAAATCCAAACCGGCGGGCCCGCTGAGCAACGCGCCACGCGCCGCACCCTCATTCGCACCTTGGAAGCCATTTTGCGTTTGGCCCATCCGCTCATCCCCTTCATCACCGAAGAGTTGTGGCAAAAAGTCGCACCTGTGGCGGGCATACCGGGCGAGTCGGTCAGCATTGCGCGCTACCCCGAAGCGCAGATGAACAAGATCGATGAACAAGCCATTGCCAATGTGAATCAATTGAAATCACTGGTCGACGCCTGCCGCAATTTGCGCGGCGAGATGAATGTGTCGCCTTCCACCCGCATGCCCATGTACGCCTTGGGCAACGCCGACTTCATGCGCGCCAATGCATCGGTTTTGCAAGCCTTGGCCAAATTGAGCGAGGTGAAGGTGTTTGACGACGAAGCCCCATGGCAAGCCGCCGCCCAAGCCGCGCCAGTGGCCGTGGTGGGCGAAACCCGCTTGTGCCTGTTCATGGAAGTGGATGTGGCCGCTGAAAAAGTGCGCTTGGGCAAAGAAGTGGCGAGGCTGCAAAACGAGATCACCAAGGCCAACGGCAAACTCAGCAACGAGTCTTTTGTGGCCAAAGCACCGCCCACCGTGATTACCCAAGAGCGCCAGCGGGTCGCGGACTTTGAAGCGACTTTGCTGAAGGTGCAAGGCCAGCTCCAGCGCTTGGGCTGATGCGCCTGTGTGATCAACAATTAACCGGTCAAACTTCAAATTCACACCATGACACGCCAACTGAAAAAAGCCGTATTTCCTGTCGCTGGCCTGGGCACCCGCTTTTTGCCCGCCACCAAAGCCAGCCCCAAAGAAATGTTGCCAGTGGTGGACAAACCCCTGATTCAATATGCGGTGGAAGAAGCTTACGAGGCAGGTATCCGCCACATGATTTTTGTCACCGGGCGCAGCAAGCGGGCCATTGAAGACCATTTTGATACCGCGTACGAGCTGGAATCCGAGTTGCAGGCCGCCGGCAAAAGCGCCCTGCTCGACGTGGTGCGCAGTGTTCAACCCGCTGATATGGTGTGCTCTTATGTGCGCCAATCGCATGCCCTGGGCTTGGGCCACGCGGTGCTGTGCGCCGAAGCCTTGGTGGGCGATGAACCCTTTGCGGTTTTGTTGGCCGACGACCTGATGCGCGGCACCCCGGGCGGGCCCGGCGTGCTTCAACAAATGGCCCAGGCCCATGCCCAGCACGGTGGGTCGATTTTGGCGGTGCAAGAAGTGCCCCTCGATCAAGTCAACCGCTATGGCATCGTGGCCGGCACCACCTCAACCGATGGTTTGATCGATGTGCAGCGAATGGTGGAAAAACCTGCACCCGACAAAGCCCCCTCGCGCATGGCGGTTTCCGGGCGTTACATCTTGAGTCCGTCGGTGTTTGATCGGATCCGCGCTGGTGGGCGGGGTGCAGGCGGTGAAATTCAACTCACGGACGGCATCGCCGGGTTGATTGGCCAAGAAAAAGTTTGGGGATACACCTACCAAGGCGTGCGCTACGACTGTGGCAGCAAGCTGGGGTTTTTACAGGCCACCGTGGAATTGGGCATGACCCATCCGCAAGAGGGGGCTGCTTTTGCCGCCTACTTGAAACAACTGAAGGTGTAACGCGTCCAAGCATCACTGGCGACGGATGCGCCAGGTCAGTGCCTCAGCGCCGCTTGAGGGTGTGGATGAATTCCTTGCCCACCGTTTGCTGCTCGAGCAGCTCATTGCCCGTTTGCTTGGCAAAGGCCGCAAAGTCGCGCAAAGACCCCTGATCGGTGGAGATCACTTTGAGCAATTGACCGCTTTGCATGCCGGTCAAGGCCTTCTTGGCTTTCAAAATGGGCAAAGGGCAATTCAGCCCACGGGTGTCAAGTTCTTGATCGATCTGCATGCATTCATTCCAAACTTTGTGCGGCCCGCTCTTCCCAGGTCATGAAGCGCGGTTCTATGCCTTGCGTGCGCAGCCAGTCACCCACTGCATAACCTGTGCCCGCAGGCCAACAAATCACATCTTTGGGCTCGTACAGCTTGTACTCCGCGAGTTCGGGTGAGAGTTTAACCTCACCCTCGGCCACCGCGTGATAGGCAATGATGACCTGGTTCATGCGCTGGAAGTCATACACACCCACCAAGGACAAAGCAGTGGTGTGCAAATTGGTTTCTTCCGCTATTTCGCGGGCAATGCCTTCTTGCGGGGACTCGGCAGCTTCCATAAAGCCGGTGATCAGCGCAAACCGCCGCCCCGTCCAAGCGGCATTTCGCGCCAGCAAAATTTTCCCCTGGTACTGAACAATGGCCGCCAGCACCGGTGTGGGGTTGTTCCAATGCGTCCATTGACAAGCCGCGCAACGCAAGCGCTCCTTGGGCCCGCCGTCCTCTTGTTGGGTGATGGCCTCGAGGGGGGTGGCACATTGCGGACAAAATCGAAATGGACTCATGCTGGAAATACCCCTGTTGATAAATAACGGTCGCCGCGATCGCAAACAATGAACACCACCGTGGCATTGTGTTCGCGCTGGGCCACTTGTTGCGCCACCCAGCAAGCGCCTGCGGCCGAGATGCCCGCAAAAATGCCCTCTTCGCGGGCCAATTGGCGACACATGTTTTCTGCATCGGCTTGGCTCACCAGCATCAGTTCGTCCACCACCGATGGATCGTAAATGGAGGGCAGATAGGCCTCGGGCCATTTGCGGATGCCGGGGATGCGCGAACCCTCGCTGGGTTGGGCGCCAATGATGCGCACCTGAGGATTTTGTTGCTTGAGGTAGCGCCCCACGCCAGTGACGGTGCCGGTGGTGCCCATGGCGCTGACAAAGTGGGTCACACGCCCCTGGGTTTGCTGCCAAATTTCGGGGCCTGTGGTTTCAAAATGCACCCTTGGGTTGTCGGCGTTGCCAAACTGATCAAGCACCCGACCTTTGCCATCGGCCTGCATTTTTTGGGCCAAATCGCGGGCGGATTCCATGCCCCCGCTCTTGGGGGTCAAGATCAATTCGGCGCCAAAGGCTTTCATGGTTTGCGCCCGCTCTATGGACAAGTCCTCCGGCATGATGAGCACCATGCGGTAGCCTTTGATCGCCGCGGCCATGGCCAACGCTATGCCGGTGTTGCCCGAGGTGGCCTCGATCAAGGTGTCGCCCGGTCGAATGTCACCACGCTCTTGGGCGCGCTGAATCATCGACAAGGCCGGCCGGTCCTTGACCGAACCGGCGGGGTTATTGCCTTCGAGTTTGCCCAAAATCACATTGCCTCGCTGGGCATTGCTTGTGGCGCCTATGCGTTGCAAGGCCACCAAAGGGGTGTGGCCGATCGCGTCTTCAATGGTTGGATATGTCATCCCTGCACTGTGCCATAATTCGTCCTTACACTCCTGCCGGAGTGGCGAAATTGGTAGACGCAGCAGATTCAAAATCTGCCGGTGCAAAACACCGTGCCGGTTCGATTCCGGCTTCCGGCACCACTCTTGAAAAACCAGCCCCAAAAGGGCTGGTTTTTTCTTTGCCCCTGCGGGTATTTGAGGGGTCCAGGCGCTGATGGCCTGGGTTAAAGTGCCGTCCTTCATACCTCTTTACCCATGGACGAGACCCCTTACCCCCGCTTGTTCAGCCCACAGATTTTGGCCGGGCAACGGTTGAAAAACCGCATCACCCACGCCTCCATTTCGCCCCGCTTTGGTGCCCATCAAGGCTTGCACCCGCGCTATTTGCATTACTACGTGAACCGCGCCAAAGGGGGTGCGGCCATGGTGGTGACAGATCCCATTGGCATTGCCCCGCAACATGGCCCCGAGCGTTTGTGTGCTTTCAACGACAGCATGGTGGATGACCTGCGCCGCTTGGCCGATGGGGTGCGCGCCCACGACAGCGTGTTGATCGGCCAGGTGCAAGACACGGGCCGTGGGCGCCATGTCCCTGGCCGAACTTACCAAGCCCTGGGCGCATCGGCCTTGCCCGATGACTTGAGCTACTCCATGCCCCGCGCCATGGGCGCAGACGAAATTGCGCGCTTTGTCGAGCACACGGCCCAGTCGTGTCTGCGCATGCAGGCCTGCGGCTTTGGCGGTATCGAGGTGTCGGCAGGGCACGGCCATTTGTTTCACCAGTTTTTGTCCCCCCGCTCCAACCAGCGTGATGACGCCTATGGCGGCGATGGGCCCAGGCGCTTGCGTTTTTTGGTCGAAATTTGCCAAGCCGTTCGCGACCTGTGTGGACCGGGCTTCATCATTGGCGTGAAGCTACCCGGCGACGACGGGGTGCCAGGGGGCATTGCGCTGACCCAAGCAGGCGAAATCGCCCAGGCTTTGGTGGCTGCGGTGGGTGTGGATTACCTGACCTATTGCCAGGGCTCGCACCACCGCAGCTTGGAGATGCACTTGCCCGACGACAGCTACCCGCGCCAAACGTATATGGGCTTGATCCGCGCCCTCAAGGCCTGGACGTCCACGGTACCGGTAATGGGCCTGGGCCGCATCACCGACCCGGCCGAGGCCGAAGCCATCTTGGCGCGCGGCGACGCGGATATGATTGGCCTGGGCCGCTCTTTGATCGTGGACCCCGCTTGGCCGCAAAAAGCCCAGGCCGGTCGGGCCAGCGACATCCGCTATTGCGTTTCGTGCAACACCTGTTGGAAAACCATCAACAACAACCGCCACATGGGGTGTGACAACAACCCGCGCTTGGCCCAGGCCAATGAACTCGACGAGCGCTTGGCGCCCGCCCCCCAAACGCGCAAAGTGGCCGTGGTGGGCGCGGGCATCGCGGGGCTGCAAGCGGCAGTGACTGCCGCCATGCGCGGCCATCAGGTGATGGTGTGGGGCAAGTCTGCCGAGGTGGGGGGCAAATCGCGCTTGATGGCCCAACTGCCCTTGGGTGAGTCGATGTCGAGCATTTACGACCACCAATGGATCACCGCCCAGCGCTTGGGCGTGGGGTTTCAGCTGGGTCGTGCGGCGCAACTGGAAGATGTGCTGGCCTGGCAACCCGACACTGTGGTGCTGGCCACCGGTGCCCGAATGACCTGGCCCCAAGATTTGCCTGTCGAATTGCAAGAGCTTGGGGTGGTGCCCGACCTGCGTGAATCGATGGCAGAACTGCTGACGCACCGGGGCCCGCTGGTGGGCACCGCCGTGATTTACGACCTGGACCAAACCGAAGGCACCTATGCCGCTGCCGAATATCTGCGCGATCGGTTTGATCGCGTGGTGGTGCTGTCACCGCGCGAGACCATCGCTGAAGAGGTGGTGTTGGTGATGCGCCAGCGCATCCACCGGCGATTTTTTGAGCGTGGCATCGAGGTCAAAACTTGGGCCGATCCGGTGTGGACCGAGCGCTTTGAAAACGAAGCCTGTTTGCAATACCGCAGCGTATTTGGCGGCCCCCTGCATGACATTGACAACGTGGCTTTTTTTGCTTACGCCACGCCACGCCGACCCCATGACGAACTGCACCAAGCCCTGTTGGCTGCAGGCCTCAGCGTGAGTTTGGTGGGCGACTGTAAGATCGCGCGCGACACTTTGTCAGCCACCGCTGATGGCCACGAAGCGGGCATGAATGTGTAACGTTTTTCACAAAGGATTTTCCAATGAGCAACCCTACTTTGTCCCTTGACCCCAAAACCACCGCGCTGGTGCTGATTGACTTGCAGCACGGCATCGTGGCCATGGACGTTCACCCGCAGCCCAGCAGCGCGGTGGTGGCGCAGGCGAAAAAAATCGCTGACGCCTTTCGCGCCGCGCACGCCCCAGTGGTGTGGGTGACCGTGGGCACCTTGGGCGCGCAAGATGCCCTGGCACCCTTGGCCGACGCCATGCCCCCACCGGCAGCAGCCAAGCCAGCCAATTGGTCCACCGTGGTCGACGCAGCCGGCGCACAGCCCAGCGATTTGCACATCACCAAGCGCCAGTGGGGCGCGTTTTACGGCACCGAATTGGACTTGCAATTGCGCCGTCGCGGCATTCGCACCATTGTGTTGGCCGGCATCAGCACCAATGTGGGTGTCGAGTCCACTGCGCGCGATGCCTACGAGCGTGGCTACCACCAAGTGTTTGTGTCTGACGCGATGGCCAGCCCTTCGGCCGAGGCCCATGCCAACACCTTGAAGTTCACCTTGCCCCGCATTGGTCTGACGCGCACCACTGCCGAAGTTTTGGCCGCGCTGGCTGGCCATTGAAAAATTACTCCCTTTAACGGTACGAAAGGAATCACCATGCTCACCACCCAAACCCACTGGGGGATGGCCCCCACCCTGCACCGCCTCGCCAAAGCCACCTCTGTCATGGCATTTGCCGGTGCGGTGCTGATGGCGCAGGCCCAAAGCACCGACTGGCCAACCCGTCCCGTGGTGTTGATCAACCCCTTTTCTGCGGGCTCTTCGGTGGATGTGGTGGGTCGCTTGATCGCCCAAAAAATTGCGGCCAACACCGGCCAAGGCATCACCGTGGACAACAAAACCGGGGCCAGCGGCAACATCGGCACTGACTTTGCTGCCCGTGCCAAGCCCGATGGCTACACCTTGTTGTTGGGCTCGCCAGGCACCATGGCGATCAACCCCTGGTTGTTTAAAAAGTTGCCCTATGACGCCCTGAAAGACTTTGTACCGATTTCGGTGTTGGTATCCTTCCCCCAAGTGGTCACCACCAGCCCCAAGCAGCCGTTTAAAAACTTCAACGAGTTTGTCACCGCGGCCAAAGCGCAACCCGACAAAATGGCGTATTCATCCTCTGGCCAAGGCTCAACCTCTCACCTGGTGATGGAATTGATCCGCGCCGATGCGGGCCTCAAAATCACCCACGTCAGCTACCGGGGTGACTCTTTGGCCACCCAAGCCATGATGGCCGGGGACGTGCAAGTCACGGTGGGCGGCTTGCCCTCGATGTCGCCTTTGATCCGCGGGGGCAACGTGCGACCTTTGGCGGTGACCTCCAACAAGCGCTCGCCCCAATTCCCCGACTTGCCCTCCATGGCCGAGTTCATTCCTGGCTTTGACGCCACCGCTTGGGTGCTGCTGATGGCCCCAGTCGGCACCCCAGCGGCTGTGGTTCAGCGCATATCAGCAGAAGTGGCCAAAGCATTGGCCGACCCCCAAGTACGGCAACAACTCGACGCCCAAGGCGTGACGCCGGTGGGCAGCACACCCGCCGAAAGCGCGGTGTTTCACCGCAAAGAGTTGGACAAGTTCAAACGGGCGGTGGAGATCTCGGGCGCCACCATGGAGTGAGTCAAGGGCCTGCTGGCCCCAGGGCCTGGGCCATGCGCCAGGCCAACCCAAACGACTGGGCCAATCCGTTGCCGGGCAAATAGCCTTCGGCACCGCGCCCAGACAAACCCGCCGCGCTTCCCCCTGCGGCCCACACGCCGGTGATCCAATGGCCCTGCGCGTCCAGTACACGGCCATCGCCATCGGTCACCAAACCGCCTTGCGTGTGCGACAAAGCGCCGGTCACCCATGAGGCCAACCAGGGGCCTTTGAGCACCCGGGCAAAGTGGGCTCGGCCCAAGGGGTCGTTGGCACCGCCCTGTGCAATGGCCTGCACCGCATCCAAGGTGGCTTGCAAACCCTGGGCGTCCACCCCTGCCAGCGCCGCCAAGCCTTGAGCGTCATCAGCGCGCAACACCTGCCCGGCCTGCAAAGCGGATTGGTAGGCGGCATGTTGGGCCAAGCCAGCCTCGATGTGGGCATCAAACACCTCCAAGGCCAGGCCCTGTGGTTGCGCCATCACCCAAGGTGCCAAGGCCGAGGGACCGATGTCTTCGCGCACAAAACGCTGCCCTTGCCGGTTGACCAAGATGCCCCCCAGTGCGGGAATGCCCATGCCCAGGCGAGTGCGCCCGCCGGGGTTGGTATGGCCCTGCCCTTGAAAGCCATCCATGCCCCACAACTGCCCGCCCCAGTCGAGACCCAAGCCGATGGCACTGCCATCGTTGTGGGCCGCACCGTTGTAGAGCGCTCCACGCATGGCGGGAATGTGCTGCGCCACCCACGTCGGATTGGCGCCAAAACCTCCCCCAGCGAGCAGCACATGCGACGCCCTCACGCGCTGGTTTTCAACATGCAGCACAAAACCTTGGGGGCCACGCTGCGGGGTCACCGCATGCGGGTGCAAGGTGATCCGGGGATGGGCGTGAATTTGTTGGCGAAACCAATGGTGCAGTGCCGCGCCACCGGCGGGCAAGGTGCTGTGGAAGCGGCATTGGCTGTGGCCGGTTGAAACCACATCGGGCAGAAAACCGATGGGCGCATGCAAACGGCCGATCAAAAAATCAACCACGCCTGGCAAGGCCTGGGCCAAAGGAGTGGCAATGCGTTCGTTCACGCTGTCGCCAGCAAATGACCGCAAATCGGCCAGCCATTGCGCCGGGCTGTCGTTCACCCCAGCTTCGGACTGCAGGGCCGAGCCCGCAGCCGGAAACAAGCCCCCACTGATGGCCAAGTTGTTGGCCTGGTCCATGAAAGGCTCAACCAGCAAGACCTGGCGACCGCCTTCGGCCGCGGCCAGTGCGCCCATCATGCCCGCGGCACCTGCCCCCAAAACCACCAGGTCAAAATCAAACTTGCGCATCTAATCCCCTGGGTTCAATCGTCCACACCGCCATGTGTCCAGGCATAGGAGCAAGGCCAGTGGTTTGCAGGCGGGCCAAGTTGCATCATCCCAGGGTGGCCCCAGAGCGGCGAATGATGGGCAGCCATTTGGCCGATTCATCGCGCATAAGTTGGGCGAATTTTTCAGGCGTGCCGCCCGCTGGCTCCAAACCAGCGGCTTGCAGGCGTTGGCGCACCGAATCGTCTTGCAAAGCCAGGTTGATGGCGGCATTGACGCGCTCCACGATGGGCTTGGGGGTGGCAGCCGCCACGAGCACACCGTTCCAGGCAATGGCTTCAAAGCCCTTCAAACTGGGCACCCCACTCTCGGTCACCGTGGGTACCTCGGGCGTGAGGCCATAACGTTGCAAACCGGTGACGGCAATGGCTTTGAGGCGTCCGGCCTTGATCTGCGGGGTGAGCAAAGTCGGGACGGCTGCGATCATGTGGGTCTCACCACCGACGGTGGCCAACACCGCTGGGGGCCCGCCATTGAAGGGAATGTGCACGGCAAAGGTACTGCTCAAGGCCTTGATGTACTCCATGCACAGGTGAGAGGAGCTGCCATTGCCCACCGATGCAAAGTTGTATTTGCCGGGGTGGGCCAGCAGCAGGGCCAGCAACTCTTGCAGATTATTGGCGGGCAAGCTGGCGTTGACGGCGATCAAGTTGGGCTGCGACGTGGTCAATACCACCGGTATCAAATCGCGCAGGGGCGCATACGGCAAGCGTGGGTACAGGTGCGGGGCAAAAGCCAAAGGGCCATTGAAAGACATCACCCAGGTGTGGCCGTCAGGGGCCGACTGTGCGACCTCGGCAGTGCCTGCCGTGCCACCGACTTGTGGCTTGTTCTCGATCACGATGGGGGTGCCCAATTGATCGCGCAGTTTGTCTTGCATGGCGCGCGCAATCACATCCAAGGACGAGCCCGCTGGCGCCACCACCACCCAGCGGATGGGTTTTGCGCCAAAGGTCTGGGCCCACAGCGCTGGGGCCACCACGGCCGAAGCGGCCACACCCAAACACAAGCGCCTGCTGACAGAAGGGGACACCCGTTGTTGCATGGAAAACTCCTGTTCAGTGGATTAAAAGGATTTGAGCCACGCGGCCACCCTTTGGAGTCGCAGCACCGGATCGGCCTCGAGCATGGCACTGTGTTTTTGCGCTGGGCTGAGCGGCAGTAACTCCAGCCAACGGTGCGCCACCCAAGCACTGTCGCCAAAGGCCGCTTCGCCGCGCCATGGCCACTGGTCTGGGTCCAGGCCGCGCGCCAGCCATTGATCCGACAACTCGCGCAATCGGTCAGCGGCAAACTGCAAGTGAATGGGTACTGCCATGGCCAAGTCATCTGGCAACACGCTCACGTTGGCGTGCCACAAACCATTGACGGCTTGCGCATGTTCGCCCAGGCGAAAACGTTGGCCGCCCACACATTGCACGCGCAATAAGTTGGGTTGGATCACCTCAAGTTCAGACACGTGGGCCAAACAACCGTGGCTCATCAATCGCTCGGTGGCAGCGGCTTGCCGCACCTCTTGGCCTTGGGCCAGCATGACCACGCCAAAAGGCGTTCCCATTTTGTGGCTGTTGCGAATCATGGTCAGGTAGCGCACCTCAAAGATTTGCAGGTTCAACAAACCTTGGGGCAGCAAGCCTTGGCTGAGTGGAAACAAAGGCAGGTCAGTCACCGCTCATGGCTTCCATTTGTATTTGACTTGCACGGTGAAGGCACCATGCAGTCGATTTTCATAGTCTGGCAGCAAGCTCATGCCCACGCCCCATTGGTCCCACTCGCGGGTGGCCACCGGGGTTAAGAAGGGGAAAACCCCGCCATCGAGCATTTGGGGGTATCCATTGATCAAGCCCACAAAAGCGCCCCAGCGCCAACCCGCCCACTGCAAGGGTGTCCAGTAAGCCCCGGCGTAATAACTGCGCGCCCAATCGCTGTTGTGAAAAAACCCCCCAGACCACGACAAGTCGCTGGATTGCCGCCACTCAGCGCCCAGGCCAGGGTTGAAGTTATTGAAGCTCAAACCATGCTTGGGAAAGTGATAAGAAACAAAGCCTGGGTTGATCCAAACCTCTGGGGCTGCAGGTTTGTCTTGCGACCAGGCCAGGGATGCGGCCCCCAGGGCAGTGCTGAGCCACAAGCCCTTGGACAGGGTCAGCATCGTTTGGCGGAAAAAAGACGATCGGAAATGTGCGTTTGACTTCATGGGCGAATGCTAACCGCATGCCATGTCAGGTCGCTGTCAAGACAGTGACCCCGGTCAATTCAAGCTAGCATCGGACCAGCTAACCCTATGGAGAGATTTGTGAGCGCACTTTTCAGCGAATTCGAACTCGGCTCCGGCCGCGGGCCCCTCAAACTGGCCAACCGCATTGTGGTGGCCCCCATGTGCCAATATTCTTGCGTCGACGGGCTGGCCAGCGACTGGCACCTGATGCACTGGGGCAATTTGCTCAACAGCGGCGCCGGTTTGTTCACCATCGAGGCCACGGCCGTTTCTGAACGCGGTCGCATCACGCCTGGCTGCTTGGGTCTGTACAACGACGCCACAGCCCAGGCCTTGGCCGATGTGCTGGGCCGGGCACGCCGCCTGGCCCCGCCAGTGCCGGTGTCGATCCAAATCGGTCACGCGGGTCGCAAGGGCTCGAGCCATGTGCCCTGGAACAGTGGCAAGCTGATCCCCCAAAGCGAAGGCGGTTGGTGGCCCGAGGCCCCGTCTGCGGTGCCCATCACCGCGAGCGAACCCGCCCCAGAGGCCATCAGCCCAGCGGCCTTGGACGGCATCTTGAAAGACTTTGTCCGCGCTGCCCAATGGGCGCAGGAGATCGGCATCGAAGCCGTTGAGTTGCACGGCGCCCATGGCTACTTGCTGCACGAATTTTTATCCCCCATTTCTAACCAACGCAGCGATACCTACGGCGGCAGCTTTGAGAACCGCATTCGTTTTCCCTTGCAGGTGTTTGAAGCCGTGCGCCAGGTTTACAGCGGCAGCTTGGGCATGCGGCTGTCTGCCACCGACTGGATCGAAGGCGGTTGGACGGCCGAAGAAACGGCTGACTTTTCCTTGCGCCTCAAACAAGCGGGGGCCAACTTCATGCACATCTCGTCAGGGGGTGTTTCGCCGCAGCAAAAAATCAACCTGGTGCCGGGCTACCAGGTGCCCTTTGCCAAAATGGTGAAAGACAAATCAGGTCTGCCCACGATGGCCGTGGGCTTGATCACCGAGCCCACACATGCCGAATCCATCTTGGTCAACCAAGAGGCCGATTTGGTCGCTTTGGCGCGCAGCTTTTTGTACAACCCGCGCTGGGCTTGGGCCGCAGCCGCCGAACTCCAAGGTTCGGTGCAAGCCACGCCAGCCTATTGGCGCTGCATGCCGCGCGAGGCGCAGCACATCTTCAACACCGCCAAAGTAGGCATGCGCTGATAAACCCGCGCCATCGATTAGCCCGTCTTCAACCCGTTGTGCACCGTGGGGTAGCGCAGGCGCAAACCCAGCTCTTGTTTCATGCGGGTGTTGTCCAAGCGCCGAGACTCGCTCATGAAACTCAGCAACATCAGCGGCAATTGGTTGTCGGCGTTGTCGCGCGGCACCCGCGGCGGCCGGGGCAGGCCAAACAAGTCGGCGGCCAGGTCAAAGTAGTCGCCCATTTTGAGTTGGCTGTCGTCGCTGACGTGATAGACCCGCTGTGCCTGTCCACGCCACAAGGCCAACCAGCAGGCGCGGGCCAAGTCATCGGCATGGATGTGGTTGGTATAAACATCTTCTGAGGCTTGCAACACGGGTGTGCCTTTGCGCAAGCGACCCTCTGGGGTGCCGCCTTCGCGGTCCAAGGCATAAATGCCGGGGATGCGCAAAATGCTGGCCCGCACCCCTTGGCGCAGACCCGTGCCTTTGCCGTGCCAGCGCAAGCGCTTTTCGGCATCCACCCGGCGGTAAGCCCGGGGCGTGAAGGGCGTGACCGGCTGGGACTCTTGCACCCAAGCGCCATGGCAATCGCCGTACACACCGCTGGTGGACCCATACACCCAACTGCGCGGCCATGAACGCCGATCCAAGCTGCGCAACAAGGCCAGGGTGCGCGGGTCCGACCAACCCTCGGTGGGTGGCGGCGCCAAATGCACCATCCGCGTGGCCAAACCAGCCAAGCGGCGCAGGCTTTGCGCGTTGTCGAGGTTGCCTTGCAATGGCAGGATGCCTTGCCCCCTGAGCACGGCACAATTTTCGGGCGTCGAGGTCAAGGCCATGACCCGCAGCGGCGCCGGTGCCAACCGGGCCACGCGCTGGCCCACGTCGCCACATCCGACGATCAGCAGGCGTTGGCGGCGAAAGCGGGCAGGCAAGGCACCCAATGGGGTTTGGTTTGAAGGCAAAATCGCAGTCTTTGCAAAAAATCAATCCCAAGGATAACCAAACATGAGTTTCAGCGTCACGGTCCAACCCAGCGGCCGCCATTTCACGGCCGAAGCCGACGAGACCTTGCTCAGTGCCGGTTTGCGCCAAGGCATAGGCATGCCCTATGGCTGCAAAGACGGCGCCTGCGGATCGTGCAAAAGCAAAAAAATCAGCGGCGAGTTGGTCATGAGCGAGTACCAAAGCAAGGCCTTGAGTGATGCCGAAAAAGAACAAGGCTATGTGCTCACCTGCCGCGCCACAGCCACTTCGGACCTGGTGCTGGAGTCGCGCCAAGTGGTGGAAGAAGGGGCGTTTCCCATCCGTAAAATGCCAGTGCGCGTGATGAGCTTGGCCCAGGCTTCGCACGATGTGATGGTGATCCAATTGCAATTGCCCACCAATGACAGCTTCCAATTCAGGGCCGGTCAGTACATTGACTTTTTATTGCGCGATGGTTCGCGCCGGAGTTACTCCATGGCCAATGCACCACACACCTTGGTGGCAGGCAGCCCCAGCGTTGAACTGCACATCCGGCACATGCCTGGCGGAAAATTCACCGACCATGTGTTTGCCGCGATGAAAGAAAAAGAAATCCAACGCATCGAAGGCCCACAGGGAAGCTTTTTCTTGCGCGAAGACAACCCTGAGCCCTTGGTGTTTTTGGCCTCCGGCACTGGCTTTGCGCCGATCAAGGCCATCCTGGAGCACATGCGCCATGCGGGCATTGAACGCCCCACCACCTTGTACTGGGGCGGGCGCCGTCCAGCCGATTTGTACATGGACGCCTGGGTAAATGAACAAACCGCTGCCCTGCCCTGGTTGACCTATGTGCCTGTGGTTTCCGACGCCTTGCCCGAAGATGCCTGGAGCGGCCGCACGGGCTTTGTGCACCGCGCTGTGCTGGAAGACTTTGCGGACTTGAGCGGCCACCAGGTCTATGCCTGCGGCGCACCCATCGTGGTGGACTCGGCGCGGCACGACTTTTGCACCTTGGCCGGTCTGCCCAGCGATTCGTTTTTTGCCGACTCCTTCATCACCGAAGCCGACAAGGCAAAAAGCTGACAACACACAACAGGAGCCCCACCATGCCCATCACAAATCATGCGCGCCTCGTTCGACTGGCTCGGGCCTTGCTGATGGCCCACTTATTGGGTGGCTTGGGTTGGGCAACGGCACAAATCACACCAAGTGGCAAACCAATCCGGCTGATCGTGCCCTATGCCGCTGGTGGCCCGATCGATGTGACCGCGCGGTTTTTGGCCGAGCGGGTCAAGGACAGCCTGGGCACGGTGATTGTGGAAAACCGCCCCGGTGCGGGTGGCAATATTGGCGCCGATGCGGTGGCCAAAGCCGCGCCCGATGGGCTCACGATCGGCATTGCCGCCACCGCCACCCATGCCGTCAACCCTTGGTTGTATGCGCGCATGCCTTACAACGCCAGCACCGACTTTGCACCCATCACCCAAATGGTTCGGGTGCCCAATGTGCTGGTGGTCAATGCCGACACCGCCAAACGGCTCCAAATCGATTCGCTCAAAAGCTTTTTGGCATACGCCCGCGCCCACCCGGGAAAACTCAATGTCGGCTCAGGGGGCAATGGCAGCGCCGGGCATTTGGCCGCCGAGTTGTTCAAAGCCCGGGCTGGCATTTTTGCGGTCCACATCCCCTACAACGGCGGCAACCCCGCCCAATTGGCGCTCCTCAGCGGGCAAGTGGACTTTAACTTTGACAACCTGGCCACCGCTGCGGCCAACATCAAAGCGGGTAAATTGCTGGCCTTGGCCGTGACCACTGCGCAGCGCAGCCCCATGCTGCCAGATGTGATGGCCTTGGCCGAGGTGTTGCCAGGGTTTTCGGTCGATACCTGGTGGGGCCTGGTGGCCCCCGCGGCCACCCCCAAAGACACCCTGGCCAAACTCAACCAAGCGTTTGTGGGCGCCTTGCGCTCCAACGAGGTGCGCGAGCGCTGGGCCGGGATGATGGCCGAGGCCGTGCCCACCGACAGCGAGGCCTTTGGCCGCTTCATGGCCAGTGAGTTGGCCAAATACGAGCCTGTGGTCAAGGCCAGTGGGGCCAAGGTCGACTGAACCCATCAGCCACCGGTGCGCTGCGCAGCCGTTGAAGCGCTGCGCGCGTTTTGACTGAAAAGAATAACGCCTGCGGCAGTCCCCTTCAGCGGCGGTGCCCCACAGTGAAGTCGTTGCGGCCAGACACATCTTGCCCCCTGAGCAACCACAGCGGGCGTGTGGCAAAACTCACTGGCACACCCGACTGCCCGTCCACGGGTTTGAGGCTGCGGTCAAAGTGGGAGCTCGCGGGCATGTAGCGCAAAGCCACGCCGGTGCGGCGTTGTCCCGATGAATTGGCCTTGGCGCCATGGATCATGTAGACATCGTGCATCGACATTTGCCCGGGCTCGAGCTCCAAATCCAGCGCATTCGCCTCATCGAAAGCCCCATCAGCCATGCGTTGGTTCAAGGTCAAATCGGTCCGGTCTTCGTGCAAATGGGGGTGCAAATGCTTGCCCTGGTGCGAGCCGGGGATGACCCGCAAACAACCATTGGCCCGGGTGCTGGGGTCCAGGGCCACCCACACGGTACAAGTGGCCAAGGGGCGGATGGGCCAGTAGTGGCCGTCTTGGTGCCACGGGGTTTCATAACCTTCGCTGGCCGGTTTGCAAAACACATGACACCCCCACA
>CAMDJU010000013.1 GCA_945900695.1 Bordetella parapertussis
TTGAAGGCACTGGCCCCCAACACCCGCACCGCGTGGTAGTGGGTGAGCAACACATATTGAATCGGCTTGTCGCTGACGGTGCGGATCTTGGCAATCAAGTCCCGGGCCATGGCCGGGGTGGCGGTGGCATCGCTGACCAAAATGCTGCGCTCGCCAATCACCACGCCCGAGTTGGGGTCGCCCTCGGCGGTGTAGGCCCAGCAATGGGCGCTGAGTTGCTCAAAGGTGATTTTTTTATCGGCCAAATCGGCTTGGCTGGCAAAGGCTTTGTACATGGTGTCTCCTGGTTTTGGTGTGTCGTTGCGGATCGGGTCTGAAAAAATTGTAGCCAGCGCCGTGCTTTCAGGTGGCTTGGGCAGTGCCCTCAAAACCGTGCTCCAAGGTGGCAATCACCTCCTGGGCAAAGTCGGCGTAGCTCATGGGCCCACCAGGGCGCAACCAGGTGAAGGTCCAATTGATCATGCCAAACAGCATCATGGTCAAGGCGGTTTGGTTGCCCAGGTGGATGCGCTGTGGGTAAGCGCGCTTGATGAAGCGGGTGAATGCGGCCACCACATCGCGCTGGCGGCCCACAATGAGCGCGCGTTGCTCATCGCTCAAAAATTGGGTCTGGTTGACCAAGGCCACATGGCGGGTGGCTGAGTTTTCGTACTCTTGCAAAAAGCGCCGCACCAACTCATGCAAAGCGGCGCGTTCATCCAGGTTGCGCCGCTGGGCAGCAGCCTCTGCCTCGCCAATCAGGCCCAGCAATCGCAGGGTGTAGCGGTCCAGCAGGTCAAACAAAATGGCTTGCTTGCTGTCGTAGTAGTGATACAGGCGCGCCTTGGATGTGCCCCCAGCGGCGGCAATGTCGTTCATGCTGGCGGCCGGGTAAGACGACTGCGCAAAGCACTGTGCAGCAATGTCCAAAATCTCCTCGCGCTTGAGGTCGTGGGAGGCGGATTTGGGGCGGGCCATGCCCCTTCAACCCACCGGCCAAACCACGCCGTTGTCGTTGAGGATGGCGTCGAGTGGCATGTCATGGCTTTCGGGTTCGAGGTCAGCCACAAAGCCTTGTGTAAAGCCCAGGCCCACGGTGTGGGGCTTGGGTTGGAGTTGGGCCAAGGTGCGGTCGTAAAAGCCGCCGCCATAGCCCAAACGATAGCCCCCGGGGCCATAACCCACGCAAGGCACAAACAACAAGGTGGGCACCACCACCTCGGTGTCTTTGGGTTTGGGGATGTTGTAGGCGTCCTCTTCCATCGGACAACCCGGATACCAGGCATGAAAGGTCAGGGTTTTGCTGACTTTGTCGATCACCGGCAGGCCAATGCGCCGCGGTTGGGGTTGGTCGAGCAGTTCACCGTCCTCTTTCCACCGGTGCAGGGCAGGCAGTGGGTCGAACTCCCCTTTGATGGGCCAGTAAGCGCCAATGACCACATCGGGTCGGCCCACCAACCAAATGCGCATGACCTGCTGCAACATGTCGCAGCGCAACTGCCGATCGGACAGGTTCAAGCGTTGCTCAAGCAGGTTTTGGCGCAGAGTTTTTTTGTCCATTGCATTGTGAGCGGCCCTTGAGCGGCAAGGGTTGTTCACAACGCCCATGCCAATTGATCAAGCCACCGATAATCCAGGTATGTTCAAGACTTTCATTGTGTCATTGTTTGTGGGGTTGACCCTGTCGACACCATTCGCGCCCGCAGCCCACGCCCAAGCTGGGGCCATGAACGAGGGCCCCGCGCAGGCCGCTTTGCTGGAGATGGCCGATGCGTTCAAACGCAATGACCGCCGACGCCTGAGCAATTTGCTGCCCCAAGTTCGCGGCCATGTGCTGGAACCCTGGGCCGCCTATTGGGAGTTGCGCGCCCGCTTGGACGAGGCCTCTACCAGCGAGGTGCGCCAGTTCCTCAACCGCTACGCAGGCACCTACCAAGAAGACCGCTTGCGCAATGACTGGCTGATGCTGTTGGGCAACCGCCGCGATTGGGCGACGTTTGAAGCCGAACAATCCCACTTCCGCATGCGCGATGACCGCGAGTTGCGGTGTTATGAGCTGGTGCTGAGCCATCAAAAAAACCCAGCAGGTTTTGGCCCCGACAGCGTCAAAGAGGTGCTGAGCCTGTGGCGCTCGATGTTGCAAGCCGATGACGGTTGCACGCTGGCAGCTGAGCGGTTGCTGGAAGACCGCAAAATCAAACCCCTGGAGGTGTGGCGCAAAGCGCGCTTGGCGGTCGAGAACAACCGCCCCGTGACCGCACGCAATGCCGTGCAGTTGGTGGCCCCCAAGCAGCTGAATGCTTTAAGGGACTTGCAAGCCCAACCGGGCAAATTTTTAAGCCAACACCATGCGCATCCGCGCAATGCGGTGCAAGAGTTGGTGGTGCTGGCTTTGGTGAAACTGGCCAGCAGCGACCCCGACGAGGCCTACAAACTGATGCACCGCACCTGGTCCATCCACCTCACCACAGAAGAGCGCCATTGGGTGTGGGGTGCCATCGGGCGCCAATTGGCCATGCGCTTGGATGGCGATGCCCTCAAAGCTTACGAGCAAGCGCGCAGCGACCACGACTTGACTGATGACATGCTGGCCTGGAAGGTGCGCGCCGCGCTGCGCGTTGGCAACACCCCGGCTTGGAAAGCGGTGGAGTCGGCCATCTTGGCCATGGACTTGCCACAACGCCAAGAACCGGTGTGGGTGTATTGGTTGGGACGCGCCTTGCAAGCGCGTGGCCACAAAGACCAAGCTGAAACTTTGTGGGAAGGCATTGCCAGCGTCAAAGGGTTTTACGAACAACTGGCCTTAGAAGAGTTGGGTCGCCGCATCCAAATGCCCGCACGTCCCACCCCACCCAGCGCCGAAGAAATGGCGCAAACACGTGCCAATCCATCGCTGCAGCGCGCCGTCAAAGCCATTTCCATGGGCCTGCGTTCTGAGGGTGTGCGTGAGTGGAATTACGGCACCAACTTGGTCAATGCCCAAGGGTTTTCCGGTCGCATGAACGACCGCGAATTGCTGGCCGCCGCGCACTGGGCCTGTGAGCTCGATATTTGGGACCGCTGCATCAACACCAGCGAGCGCACCAGCCTGGCGCAATTTGACCCGGTGCTGCGCTTTCCGATGCCGTTCCAAACCGCGGTGGTGCAGCGGTCCAACGACATCAACCTGGACCCGGCATTTGTGTATGGCTTGATCCGCCAAGAAAGCCGCTTCATCATGGATGCACGCTCCCACGTGGGTGCCTCTGGCTTGATGCAGGTGATGCCCGCCACCGCCAAGTGGACGGCGAAAAAAATAGGTTTGAAAAATTTCACCATAGATCAAATCAACCAGCGTGACACCAATATCGCCATTGGCACGGCCTATTTGAAGTTGGTGCTGGAAAGCATGGACAGTTCCATGGCCATGGCGGCCGCGGCCTATAACGCAGGGCCCAGTCGCCCCCGCCGCTGGCGTGCGCCCGACCAAGGAAAAGGCCCGGTGCTGGAGGCCGCCATTTGGGCCGAGAACATCCCCTTCAACGAAACCCGCGACTATGTGAAAAAGGTTTTGGCCAACACCACCAGTTATGCGGCCGTGATCAGCGGACAGCCCCAGTCGCTGAAAGCGCGCTTGGGCAAGGTGGGCCCGCGCGACGCAGCGGCCCCAGCCGAAGACAAGGACATACCTTGACACCCCCGGTCCGCCCTGCGCAGGGCGTCAATCGATTCGCCCCCTATCTGAGCGCCTCAATCTGAGCGTCTCAGGCGGTGCTTTGCTGCAAAGACCACATGCGGGCATAGCGGCCTTGTAGCGCCAACAACTGGGCGTGGGTGCCACGCTCCACCACCTGGCCCGCATCAAGCACCAGTATTTCATGCGCATCCACCACGGTGGACAAGCGGTGCGCAATCACCAAAGTGGTTTTGTTCTGGGCCACGCTTTGCAACTCGGCTTGAATGGCGCGTTCATTGGCGCTGTCCAAGGCAGAAGTAGCCTCGTCAAAAATCAAGATGGGCGGGTTTTTAAGCAAGGTGCGGGCAATGGCCACGCGCTGCTTTTCGCCGCCTGAGAGCTTGAGCCCACGCTCACCCACCATGGTTTGGTAGCCCTTGGGGGTCGAGGCAATGAAGCCATGGATGCGGGCTTGGCGCGCAGCCTCTTCCACCTCAGCCTGGGTGGAGCCTGGTCGCCCGTATGCGATGTTGTAGGCCACGGTGTCGTTGAACAACACCGTGTCTTGGGGCACGATGCCAATGGCGCGGCGCAAACTCGATTGGGTGACGCTGCGGATGTCTTGGCCATCGATGGTGATGCGCCCGCTCGATGCCTGGTCTATGGGCACATCGTAAAACCGGTACATCAAGCGCGCCAAGGTGGACTTGCCCGCACCCGAGGAACCCACCACAGCAACGGTTTTGCCCGCCGGTATTTCAAAGCTCAGGCCTTGCAAGATCGGGCGATCAGCCTCGTAGGCAAAGCGAACATTTTCAAACCGAACCGTGGGCGAACCGACCAGGTTCAAATCGGGCGCACCAGCTTGGTCATCCACCTCGCGCTCTTTTTCCAGCAACCGAAACATCCGGTCCAAATCGGTCAGGCTTTGTTTGATTTCGCGGTAAATCACCCCCAGAAAGTTCAAGGGAATGTAGAGCTGGATCATGAAGGCATTGACCATCACCAAGTCACCCAAGGTCATGCGGCCCTCAACCACGCCTTGGGTGGCGCGCCACAACATGGCAATCAAAGCCACCGCAATGATCAGCTGCTGCCCGGTGTTGAGCAAACTCAGGCTGGTTTGCGCCTTCAACCTGGCGCGGCGCAATTGATCCAAACTGCGGTCATAGCGCTGGGCCTCAAAACCCTCGTTGTTGAAGTACTTGACCGTCTCGTAATTGAGCAAGGAGTCCACGGCCTTGGTGTGGGCTGCCGAATCAAACTCATTGGCTTCGCGGCGAAATTGGGTGCGCCACTCGGTCACATAGACGGTGAAAAAAATATAAATCGCCAGCGCGGCCAAGGTGATGAGGGCGAACCACACATCAAAGGCCCAACCCAAGATGGTCAGCACCAGCACCACCTCGATCAAGGTGGGGACGATGCTGTACAAAGAATAAGAGATCAGCGATTCAATCCCCCTCACCCCACGCTCGATGTCGCGCGTCATGCCCCCCGTTTGACGCTCCAGGTGAAAACGCAGGCTCAGGCTGTGCAAATGCTGGAATGTTTCCAGGGCAATTTGGCGTGCCGCGCCTTGGGTCGCCTTGGCAAACACCAGTTCTCGCAATTCGGTGAAAGCCGACACCGACAAGCGCAGCACGCCATAGACCATCAACAAAGCCACGGGAACCACCAACAATGTCTGGGGTTGGGCCAGGTTGGGCGTCATCGCGTCAATCAGGTGCTTGAGCAATACCGGCACACCCACGTTGGCCAACTTCGCAGCCACCATGAAGGCCAATGCAGCCACCACGCGCCATTTGTAGTGCCACAAATAGGGCAGCAAACGGCGCAGTGTGGTCCAGTCGCCGCGCGGGGCATGGGGGTCGTTGGGAAGCTCGGGGGTGGCGTGGTGGCGCATGCAGGACAATGTTGTTTTTGCCGATTGTGCCCATGTCACAAACCCTCCCGAGCGCACCCGTGCTTTTGCCCACCGATCAGGAGTTGGTGCTCAAGGTCATTCCCATGCCTGCCGATTGCAATGCCAATGGCGATATTTTTGGCGGCTGGGTCATGGCGCAGGTCGACTTGGCCGGTGCGGTGCTGCCCGCCCGCTTGGTGCAAGGCCGCATCGCCACAGTGGCGGTGAATGAGTTTGTCTTCAAGCAACCTGTGCGGGTGGGTGACATCCTCAGCTTTTTTGCCAGCGTGGCACGCATCGGGCGCACCTCGATCACGGTCAAGGTGGAGGTCTATGCCGAGCGCATGCGCCAGCAAGGCCGGTATGTCAAAGTCACCCAGGCCAACCTGACATACGTGGCCATTGATGAGCTGGGCAAGCCTTGCCCCATCCAAGCCACTGCTTCAGTCTGAAACCATCTGCCTTGGCGTGGCTGTCTTCATCCACAAAGATTCAAAGGTTATTTTCAACAAACCCCCTGGACGAATCACTGAGATCAGAGGTGGGAACTTTTGTTTCGGGTTTTCCCTCTGACAACTGCAGCCCGAAATTGGGCATAGTCATGGGCTTGGTTACATCCCATTTGTGGAGCAGACATCTAAAGTGCAATTTATTCAATTGGTCATCAGCGGCATCGCGCAAGGTTGCATTTATGGATTGATCGCGCTGGGTTTTGTGCTCATCTACAAAGCCACCGAGACCGTCAGCTTTGCCCAAGGCGAGTTGATGATGCTCGGTGCCTTCTTTGGCCTGTTGGTGATGGGGTTTTGGGGATACCCGTTTTGGGTCGCTGTGCTGGCCAGCATGGCGGCCATGGCCGCCACGGGTTACGTGATCGAGCGCGCGGTGATCAACCCCATCTTGGGTCAGCCGGCTTTTTCGGTGGTGATGCTGACCATTGGCATTGGTTATGTCTTGCGAGGCTTGGTGACCATGATTCCCGGTATTGGTACCGACACCCATGTCTTGGCGGTGCCGTACAAGGACCAAACCTTTCAATGGGGGGCCTTGATGATCAATGCCGAGCAAGCGGTCGTGGTTGTGGTCACCGCGTTGCTGTGCCTGGCCTTGTTCGGGTTGTTCAAGTACAGCAAGCTGGGCATTGCGATGCAAGCCATGTCGCAAAATCAACTGGCGGCTTATTACATGGGCATCCCTGTCAAACGCCTCAACAGCTGGGTGTGGGCCTTGGCCGCCACGGTGGCAGCGGTGGCAGGGCTGTTGTTGGCACCCATCACCTTTGTGCACGCCAACATGGGCTTCATCGGCCTCAAAGCTTTTCCCGCAGCAGTGGTGGGGGGCTTTGGCAGCTTGCCCGGCGCCATTGTGGGCGGCTTGGTGATTGGAGTGGTGGAGTCCTTGTCAGGCTTTTACCTGCCCGACGGCTTCAAAGACACCGCCGCCTACATCGTGGTGCTGTTGATGCTCATGGTCATGCCCAATGGCTTGTTTGGTCAAGTCACCCGCAAAAAGGTGTGATGCCGTGCGCTTTATCTTTAAAACCCATTACAACCAAGACATTCAGTTGGCCAAACACAATGGCCATGTGTTTTGGTATGGGCTTTTGCTCTTTCTGCTGGTGCTGTCGCCGGTGCTGCTGGACGAATATTGGCTCGCCCAGCTGACCTTCGTGCTGATCTATGGCATTGTGGGTTTGGGGCTGATGCTGCTGGCAGGCTTCACCGGTTTGTTCTCGATTGGGCATGCTGCGTTTTTGGGGGTAGGTGCATATACCCAAGCCGTTTGCACGCAAGCGGGCATGTCTTTTGTTCCTGCCTTGATCTGCGCGACGGGTTTGTCCGCCGCCGTGGGTGTGCTGGTGGGCTTGCCGGCTTTGCGCATCAAGGGCATTTACCTGGGGATCGCCACCTTGTCTTTTGGCTTCATTGTCGAAGAGGTTCTGGCGCGATGGGAAAGCGTGACCGGCGGCAATGCTGGTATTCACCTCAAAGCACCCAACTTGTGGGGCCATGCCGTCACCAGCGCAGAAGGGTTTTATTTTTTGTGCCTGGTGCTGGCCGTGATCAGCACACTGGGGGTTCTGAATTTGCTTAGATCACCCACGGGCCGCGCTTTTGTGGCCATTCGCGACTCTGAAATATCGGCCCAAAGCATGGGCATCCATCTGGCTTATTACAAAACTTTGTCATTTGCAGTTTCGGCGGCCTTGGCGGGATTGGGTGGTGCCTTGTACGGTCACAAAATGCAGTTCATCTCCCCCGATCAGTTCAGTGTGCTGCAGTCCATCGACTTGTTGCTCATGATCGTGGTGGGCGGTTTGGGTTCGGTCCATGGCGCCTTTTTAGGGGCTTTGTTTTTGATTGTCTTGCCCCAATTGATCTCCTTGACCAAAGACAGCTTGCCTGACGCGATTGCCTTGGCCCCAGGCTTGCAATCCTTGGTCTATGGCCTGGTGTTGATCGCTTTTGTGTTGTTTGAGCCCATGGGGCTGTACGGGCGATGGCTCAAGGTGCGCACCTACCTCCAGGTGTTTCCGTTTTACCGCCGTGGCTTGTTCAAGCGGCAAAAAACATTCCAAAAATCTGAACGCGTGCGTTGACCATGAGCGACACCTTGCTCCAAGCCCATGATCTGAGCGTCCAGTTTGGCGGCGTGCGGGCGGTCCATGAAGTCAACTTCGATGTGCGCCAAGGCGAGGTGTTCACCTTGATTGGCCCCAACGGTGCGGGCAAAACCACCGTCTTCAACTTGATCAGCCGCATTTACAACCCCACCCACGGCCACATCACCTGGCACGGCCCTCAGGGCGTGGTGAACTTGACCCAGTGCCCACCCCACAGCATGGCCCAATTGGGCATTGCACGCACCTTTCAAAACATTGAACTGTTCGAGCACGCCAGCGTGTTGCAAAACCTGCTCATTGGCCGACATGTCCATCAACAAACCGGCTTTTGGCAAAACTTGTTGTTCACGCCAGCGGTCCGGCGCAGTGAACGCGCATTCAGGGCGTATGCCGAGCAGGTCATTGAGTTGCTGGATTTGCAACACCACCGCGACGCCTTGGTGGCAGGCCTGCCCTATGGCGTGCGCAAAGTGGTCGAATTGGCACGTGCACTGTGCACCGATCCGAAGCTGCTTTTGCTCGACGAGCCTTCTTCCGGGCTGAACACCGAAGAGACCGACGACATGGCGTTTTGGATTCGCGATATCCAACAAGAGTTGGGCGTGACCATCTTGATGGTCGAGCACGACATGCGCTTGGTCAGCATGGTGTCGGACCGGGTCTTGGCCATGAACCAAGGTCAGGTGCTGGCTTTGGGGAGTCCGTCTGAAGTACAAAGCCACCCCAAGGTGGTAGAGGCCTATTTGGGCAGTGCCGACGATGTCAGCCATTTGCGCCGGAACACCCCATGAACGCCAGCACCACACCTTTGTTGCAGCTGCTCAATGTGGAGAGCAGTTACGGCCCCATCAAAGCCATCCGTGGCGTGAGCTTGGACGTGCATGCGGGCGAAATTGTCACGGTCTTGGGATCGAACGGCGCGGGCAAAACCACCATTTTGAAAACCATCTCCGGCATCATCGACCCGCGCAAAGGCAATGTGTCGTTCAAGGATGCCGACATCACGGCCAAAGACCCGGCCGACATTGTCCGCCGCGGTCTGTCGCATGTGCCCGAGGGGCGCGAAGTGTTTCCACTGCTCAGTGTGCGCGATAACTTGTGGATGGGCGCCTACACACGGGATGACCGCGACGGCGTTGAGCGTGACATGGCCCAGGTGTACCAATACTTTCCCATCTTAAAAGAGCGCGCAGATCAAGATGCCGGTTTGCTGTCTGGTGGTCAGCAACAAATGCTGGCTTTGTCGCGGGCCTTGATGGCGCAACCCGATTTGATTTTGCTGGACGAACCCAGCCTGGGACTCAGCCCCAAATTGACCAAAGAAATTTTTGAGATCGTGGTGCGCATCAACCGTGAACGCGGCACCACGATTTTATTGGTTGAGCAAAATGCCAATATGGCTTTGAACGCAGCCGACCGAGGCTACGTGTTGGAGAACGGGCGCATCGTGATGCAAGATACCTGCGAGCGCCTGCGCGAAAAAGAAGATATTCGCGAGTTTTACTTGGGCATCAAAGAAGAGGGCGTGCGCACGGAGCGACGCTGGAAGAAAAAGAAAACCTGGCGCTGAGCATGAGCAACTTGTGGAACCTTCATCATTTGCAGGGCAGGCCAGACACGGTTCTGCCCGGCGAAACGATACCTGCCCAGTTTTGGAACGCGGTCGAACAGCGCGGCGACAAGGTGTGGTTGCGCCAAAAAGAGCTGGGGGTTTGGCGCAGCTGGACTTGGCGCGAATGCGGCGATTGGGTGCAAGCTTTGGGCGACGGACTGCTGAGCTTGGGCGTTCAACCGCATGATCGCTGCGCCATTTTGGCCAATACCTGCCGCGAATGGGTGTTGAGCGACCTGGCCATTCTGTGTTGTGGTGCCGTGTCCAATGGCATCTACCCCACCGATGCAGCCACCCAAGTGCAGTACCTGTCCCAAGACTCCGACGCGGTGGTTTTGTTCGTGGAAAACGACGAACAACTCGACAAGGCCCTGTCGGTACGCGATCAACTCCCGCGCCTGCGCCACATCGTGGTGTTTGACATGGGTGGGTTGCGTGATTTGAAAGACCCCATGGTGATGAGCTGGGATGCCTTGGCTGACTTGGGCCGCGAGTGGGGCAAAACCCACACCGGCGCCCTGCGCGATCGAAGCGCCCAATGCCACGGAAGCGATTTGGCGATCTTGGTGTACACCTCTGGTACCACGGGCAAACCCAAGGGGGCCATGCACAGCCATGCCGGATTGGTGTTTGCCGTGCGCGGCTACAACACCTTGGTGACGCAAGATGAGCGCGACGAACGCATGTGTTTTTTACCGCTGTGCCATATTGTTGAGCGCATCGGCGGGCAATACCAAGGTTTGTACACCGGCGCCGTGCTCAATTTTGTCGAAAACCCCGACACCATTGCAGAGAATGTGCGCGAAATCGCCCCCACCGTTTTTGTGGGAGTGCCACGGCTGTGGGAGAAGTTTTACTCCAGCGTGATGATTGCGCTCAAAGAATCCAGCCCTTTGCAGCAAGCCATTTATGCCTGGGGCATTGGCGTGGGCGAGAAAATTGCCAATCGGGTGTTGGCACAACAACCCGTTTCCTGGGCTTTGAAGTGCCAATTCACCGTGGCCCGCTGGTTGGTGCTCAACAATGTGCGCAAACTCATTGGCATCCACCGCGCGCGCTTGTTGGTCACCGGTGCTGCACCCATTTCACCTGCGCTCATCAAGTGGTATTTGTCCTTGGGTGTGCCCATGCTGGAAGCCTGGGGCATGACCGAAACCTGTGGTGCGTCAACGGCCATGACAGCTGCACGCATCAAGCCCGGCTCCATCGGACCGGCGGCCGCCTTCAATGAAGTCCGACTGGACCCCAAAACCCAAGAAATACTGGTTCGTGGGCCCAATGTATTCATGGGGTATTTGAACTTGCCGGAAAAAACCGCCGAGGCCATCGACGCCGATGGCTGGTTGCACACCGGGGACGTTGGCGAGGTGGATGCCGATGGTTACTTTCGCATCACCGATCGTATGAAAGACATCATCATCACCGCTGGTGGCAAAAACATCACTCCCAGCGAATTTGAAAACGAGCTGAAGTTTTCACCCTACATCACCGACGCGGTCTTGGTGGGCGATCAAAAGCCCTATCTCACGGCCATCATCATGATCGACCAAGACAATATCGAAAAATTTGCGCAAGACAATGATGTTCCTTTCAGCAACTACGCCAGCCTGACCCAAAGTTCGCAGGTGCAAGACCTGATTCAATCGGTGGTGGACCAGGCCAATGCCCAGTTCGCCCGGGTCGAACAGGTCAAAAAGTTTTGGTTGCTGGACACGCAACTCACGGCCGAGGACGAAGAGCTCACCCCAACCATGAAACTCAAGCGCCAATTGGTGCAAAAAAAGTATGCGCCCCAGATAGAGGCCATGTACCGTGGCTGAAATCCCAGCCATTCGGGCTAACCATGGCTTGACAGACTTGGCCGGTGACGCAGAATCTAACTTTATTTCAACCTTGGAGACATGCATGACCTCACTGCCTCGCATCAGCCCTTTGATCGCCCTCGCGGCTTGCTTATTTACCCCCTTGGGCTGGGCCCAATCGCAGGGTGTGGGCAAAACAGAAATCAGCTTGGGCTCGATCCAAGACCTCTCTGGCCCCTTGGCCGGCTTTGGCAAACAAGTGCGGCTGGGCATGTTGTTGGCGGTCGATGAGCTCAACGAGCAAGGCGGCATCAATGGCCGCAAGCTCACCATCAAGGTCGAAGATTCTGGCTACGACCCCAAAAAGGCGTTTTTGGCGGCCCAAAAATTGGTCAACCAAGACAAGATTTTTGCCATGGTGGCCCACATCGGAACGGCACAAAACCTGGCTGCCATGCCCGTGCAGTTTGAAAAGAACGTCGTCAACTTCTTTCCCGTCACAGCAGCGCGCGAAATGTTTGAGCCCTTTCACCGGCTGAAGTATTCTTTTGCCGCCACCTATTACGACCAAGTGCGCGTGTCTACCGCCATGTTGGTCAAGGAAAAAGGCGTCAAGAAAATTTGTACCCTGTACCAAGACGATGAATTCGGCCTCGAAGTTGTGCGCGGGGCTGAAGCTGGGCTCAAGTCCATCAACATGGAATTGGCCGAGCGCACCACCTACAAGCGTGGATCCACCGACTTTTCGTCACAAATTGCCAAGCTCAAGTCCTCAGGCTGCGAGATGGTGGTTTTGGGCACCATCATCCGCGAAACCATTGGTGCCATTGGTGAGTCGCGCAAAACCGGCTTCAACCCGATTTTCCTGGGCTCGTCAGCCGCTTATACCGACTTGATTCACAAATTGGGCGGCAAAGCGATGGACGGGCTGTATGCGGCCATGACTTCTCAGCATCCTTACCTGGATGAGGCTTCGCAACCCATTCGTTTTTGGGCCAACAAATACAAAACCAAGTTCAACGAAGATCCCACCGTGTTTTCCGTCTACGGTTATAGCGCCATCAATAACTTTGCCACCGCCGCACGCAAAGCCGGCACCAACCTCACCACCGACAGCTTCATCAAAGCCATGGACACCATGGTCTATCCCAAAGACATGTTTGGCGGGCCAGAGCTGACCTTTGGGCCTGAGAAACGCCTGGGCAACTATGCCTCCCGCTTGTCACAAATCCAAGACGGCAAATGGAAGGTGACGACCGACTATTTCAAATAAGTCGTTCACGCGCCCAATCAAAACCCCGCTGCACCCAGCGGGGTTTTTTCATGTCGGATCACGAAACAATGAATGCAGCAGCACCCGTGGCAACGAGTTCTTCGCCTGGGCCCCAAAAAGACATTTGCAAATTGGCCACCCGTGAGCCCAAACGCAGGACCTGGGCGCGCACTTCAAAACGCGCCCCAATGGCCTGGCGCAAATAATCCACACGCATATCAATGGTGCCCAAGCGGTCAAAGCGGTTCAAGCGTTTGGCGATGGGTTCATCCATGTGCTTGGCGCCCAAAGCCGCCATCACCGCCAAACCAGCCACACCGTCCATGCACGAAGCGATCACGCCACCGTGCAAACGCTGATGCCCATAGTGGCCAATCAAGTCAGGGTGCATGGCCATGTGGCAGCTCACCTCCGTGGGTGCCACGCGGTCGATGCGCAAACCCAGCACCCGGTTGAAACAAATTTTCTCTTCAAAGATGAGCCTCAAGCCCTCAATGAACTCGGGCTCATAAACCACCGCTGAAGGCTTGGGCTTTTTCATGCTTGCATGGGGCTTTGGCACCCCGGCCACAAAAGCTTGGCTGCGGCCAGACGCCATGCGCTCACAGCTTGGAAAAGTCGGGTTTGCGCTTTTGCAAAAACGCGCCAAAAGCCTCTTTGGCTGCAGGCTCGGTGAGCATGCGCCTGAAAATGTCGCCCTCTTCTTGCATGCGCTCGAGCACCGCCGGAATCTGCGCGCCTTTGAGCAAGCGCTTGGTCTCGATCAAGCTGCTCAAAGGCTTGGCGGCGAGTTTGCGGGCTTGCTGTTGGGCGTAGCTGTTGGCCTCAGTGGGCGGCAACACCCGGTTGACCAAACCCACCTCCAAGGCGGCTTCCGCCATGAAAGGCTCGCCCAGCAACAAGGCTTCAGCCGCTCGCTGGTGACCCATCAGGCGCGGCACCAACAAACTGGAGGCGGCCTCGGGGCACAAACCCAAATTCACAAACGGCATGGAGAACGCCGCGTTGTCACCGGCGTACACCAAGTCGCAGTGCAGCAGCATGGTGGTGCCCACGCCCACCGCTGGGCCGCACACCGCTGCCAGCAAAGGCTTGGAGAAGGTGGCGATGCCTTTCAAGAAATGAAACACCGGGGCGTCTGCACCCGTGGGTGGTTGGTGCAAAAAATCTGCAACATCGTTGCCCGCACTGAACACCGTCTCATGGCCCTGGATGACCAACACCCGCTGACTGTCGTCTTGGGCTGCTTGGGCAATGGCCTGCGCCAAAGCGGCATACATGGCGGCGGTGAGGGAGTTTTTTTTCTCCACCCGGTTGATGGTCAATGTGGTGACGCCAGCGTCCACATGGGTCAATATTTCAGTCATGCTCAATCCTTTTTGCTCTCGACAGTGTTCACATCGGCAGCACGCAGCCACGTTTGGGTTCGGTAAAACGGGCCAATGTACCCCCGAACTTGCATTTTCTTACCCCCATCAATGGGTGTGAAACGCACGTTGTATTCCTTGCCTTCGTTCGGGTCCAGGATTTTGCCGCCACCCCAAACATTCTCTCCGGCTTCTTTTTTGACACCGCGAATGATTTCCATCCCAATGATCGCTTGGTTTTTGCGGTCGTCTTTGCAGTCCTCGCATGTGCGCTTGGCCTTGGGGTCAGGCTTGAGGGCTCGCCCCACCCGACCAATGACCACACCATCGACCTCGGTGATGATGACCTCTCCTTTGGGTTCGTTGCTGCGGTCATCGATGGTGTGCCACACACCTACGGGGGTGACTTGGGCCAGCGCGGGTGTCACACAAAGCCAAGCAACAACGGCCCAGGCGACAGGTGATGTGATCTTCAAAGCCATGTTCATTCCTTTTTCTCGCACCATCACGCCAAGGCCGCCTCAGTGTCCATCAGCACATCCACCCCATTGCGAGCGGTTTGCATCAAGCTGGCCGTCTCGGGCAGCAGTTTTGCAAAGTAAAACCGTGCCGTTTGCACTTTGGCTGTGTAGAACGGGTCACGATTGCCGGCGGCGATTTGGCGCAAGGCCTGTTGCGCCATGCGGGCCCAAAAGTAAGCGAACACCAGATGCCCAGCCACCCGCATGTAGTCCACGGCTGCACCACCGACCTCATCGGCATTGCCCAGGGCCTTCATGCCAATTTCTTGGGTGAACCCCGTCATTTGCTGGCCCAACTTGGCCAAAGGCTGCACAAAAGCGGTCATGTCTTCATTGCCCGACTCTTCGGCCACCAAAGCTGCAATGCGTTGGCCCCACTTTTTCAGCGTGGCCCCTTGGTTGCCCAGCACTTTGCGCCCCAACAAATCCAAACTTTGAATGGTGTTGGTGCCCTCGTAAATCATGTTGATGCGGGCATCGCGCACATATTGCTCCATGCCCCATTCTCGGATGAAACCATGCCCGCCCAGCACCTGCAAACAAGCGGAGGTGGCCGTCCACCCGTTGTCGGTCAAAAAGGCTTTGACGATGGGCGTGAGCAAGGCCACTTCTTCCAAGGCGTCGGCGCGGACTTTTTCGTCGGGGTGGTTGAGTTGCTGATCAATCAGCAAGGCGCAATGCAGGCTCAACGCCCGCCCGCCCTCGGCATAGGCTTTGGCGGTGAGCAGCATTTTGCGCACATCGGGATGCACCAAGATGCTGTCGGCGGGTTTGTCGGGGCTTTTCACGCCGGACAGGCTTCTCGATTGGATGCGTTCTTTGGCATAAGCAAGCGCATTTTGATACGCCACCTCGGTCAGGCCCAAGGACTGCATGCCCACACCGATACGGGCTGCGTTCATCATCACAAACATGGCGGCCAAACCTTTGTGGGGTTGCCCGACCAAATGGCCAACAGCGCCATCGAGCGTCATTTGGCAAGTGGCGCTGCCATTGATGCCCATCTTGTGCTCGATGCCGCTGCAAAAAATACCGTTGCGTGCGCCCAATTGGCCCTGCCCATCAATCAAATGCTTGGACACCACAAACAGGCTGATGCCTTTGCTGCCAGCTGGGGCATCGGGCAAGCGCGCCAACACCAGGTGAACGATGTTGCTGACAAAGTCATGGTCCCCGGAGCTGATGAAAATTTTGTTGCCGGTGATTTTGTATGAGCCATCGGCCTGGGGTTCGGCCTTGGTGCGCAACAAGCCCAAGTCGGTTCCGCAATGGGCTTCGGTCAGGCACATGGTGGCAGTCCATTCGCCACTGGTGAGCTTGGGCAGAAACATTTGTTGTTGCTCAAGCGTGCCATGGGCGTGCAAGCATTCATATGCGCCGTGGGTCAAGCCCGGGTACATGGTCCAGGCCTGGTTGGCGCTGTTGAGCATTTCATAAAAGCACTGGTTGACAACGATCGGCAGGCCTTGACCGCCGTATGTCGGGTCGCAGCTCAGGGCGGGCCAACCGCCCGCCACAAATTGGGCGAAAGCCTCTTTGAAACCATCCGGTGTTTTGACAGCATGGGTGTCCCGGTCCCAGTGGCAGCCTTGTTGATCGCCGCTGGCATTGAGTGGGAACAGCACCTGGGCGGCAAACTTGCCCCCCTCTTCGAGCACCGCAGTGATGGTGTCGGCGTCGGTTTCAGCGTGGGCCGGCAATTCTTTCAGTGCTTGGGGCACTTGCAGCAATTCGTTCAATACAAATTGCATGTCGCGCAATGGGGGGGTGTAGCTGGGCATGGTTTCCTCTGTGGCGTTAAGGGTGGAATCTAATTGGTGTTGGAACCTGGGTTGCTCTGGTGAGCACGCTGGCTGGCCTGTGCGCCACCTGACCGGGTAGATGGCTCGGCGCCATAGCGGTGCAATATGTGCTCAAAGCTGCGCTGGGCCAAGCCCAGTGCCCTTTTGTTTTTGAGAAATCGGGCGTCATAGTGACAAGCCAAAATCAGGCCGTGGATTTCAAATGCCATTTGGTCGGCATCGGTTTGGTCGGCCAAGTCGCCTTGCTCTACCGCCATGCCAACCGCGCGGTGCAAGGCGGCCATCCAAGTTTGCACCGAACTGGCCAAGGCGTCGCGCACCGGCCCGGGGCGGTCATCAAACTCCGCCGCACCACTGATGTACAAGCAACCCGAGTCGATTTCGGCACTGGTGCGTTGCATCCAGTTGGCAAACAACGCCCGCAAGCGCGGCAAGCCCCTGGCCAACAGCAAGACCGGGTAAAACACCTCTTGCTCAAAGCGGTGGTGGTATTCGCGGATGACCGATATTTGCAACTCTTCGCGCGAACCGAAATGGGCAAACACGCCAGACTTGCTCATGCCAGCGATCTCGGCCACCGCGCCAATCGTCAAACCCTCCAAGCCCATTTGGGTCGCCAAGCTCAGCGCCACGTCGACGATGGCCGTTTTGGTTTGCTGCCCTTTTTGCATGGCGCGACCCTCCCGGGTGATGCCCGGGGCGGCGTTGTGGCTGAGGTTCAAGAGGTTGCGCATAAAAAAGAACGGTCGTGCTATTTTGCGTCAAAAAACGGGCATTCTGTCCATGTTCGTCCAAATCCTTTGGTTTTTGGGGCATTTGGCTGCAGGGGGGCGGGTTTAAACTGAAGCCATGATTTCGACCCGCATCATTGCCATTCGACATGGTGAAACCGCCTGGAATGCCAGCACCCGCATCCAAGGACATACCGACATCCCCCTCAACGAACATGGCCAGCGCCAAGCGCAGTTGCTGGCGCAGGCATTGGCCCAAGCCGACAAGATCGACACCATTTACAGCAGTGACTTGCAGCGGGCCCTGGCCACGGCGCAAGCCCTGGCCCTGCAAACCGGTGCATGCTTGGTCACCCATGTGGGGTTGCGAGAGCGCGCTTTTGGTGATTTTGAAGGCCGCAGCTTTGCCCAAATTGAACTTGAGTTGCCCGCACAGGCCCAACTCTGGCGCACCCGGGCGCCCGATTGGACACCGCCCGGTGGGGGCGAATCCTTGTCGGTCATGCAGCATCGGGTGATGGCCACGGTCAACGCCCTGGCCCAGCAGCACCTGGGGCAGCAGATCGCTGTGGTCGCCCATGGGGGTGTGCTGGATTTGCTCTACCGCGCCGCCACCCAACAAAGTTTGCAAGCACCGCGCAGCTGGGAGTTGGGCAATGCCGTGATCAACCGTTTGCTGTGGACCCCCCAGAGCCTGACTTTGGTGGGCTGGGGCGACGATGCACACTTGCAAGGGCCCGTGCTCGATGAGGCCTGAGGTGATGAGCACTCACTCGCCAAATAAACCGCTTTCTCTCTGGGGCGCCGCCACACCCAAGTGCCGGTAGGCGGCCAAAGTGGCGATGCGCCCCCGCGGTGTGCGTTGCAAAAAACCCTGCTGAATCAAAAAGGGTTCGATCACATCTTCGATGGTGTCACGCTCTTCGCCGATGCTGGCCGCTATGTTGTCCAAGCCCACCGGGCCGCCATCAAAGCGGTGAATGACGGCTTCCAATAACTTGCGGTCCATCAAATCGAAACCTTGCGGGTCCACATCGAGCATGGCCAGAGCCGCCTGGGCCACGGCTTGGGTGATGCGCCCATCGGCCTTGACCTCGGCATAGTCGCGCACCCGCCGCAGCAAGCGGTTGGCAATGCGCGGCGTGCCGCGTGATCGACGGGCGATCTCAAAGCCCCCTTGCTCGTCGAGCTGCGCTTTGAGCAAACCGCCGCTGCGCATAACGATGCGCTGCAACTCTTCGGCGCTGTAAAACTCCAAACGCGCCACGATGCCAAAGCGGTCGCGCAGTGGGTTGGTCAACATGCCGGCACGGGTGGTGGCCCCCACCAAGGTGAAAGGCTGCAAGTCCAGCTTGATGCTGCGCGCTGCGGGCCCCTCGCCGATCATGATGTCGATTTGGTAGTCCTCCAACGCGGGGTACAAAATCTCTTCGACCACTGGCGACAAACGGTGGATTTCATCGATGAACAGCACATCGTTTTTTTCCAAATTGGTCAGCAGTGCCGCCAAGTCTTTGGGCTTTTCCAACACCGGCCCACTGGTTTGGCGCAGGTTCACACCGAGCTCTTGCGCAATGATGTGGCTGAGCGTGGTTTTGCCCAAGCCCGGCGGACCAAACAGCAGCACATGGTCGAGTGCTTCATCGCGGTTGCGTGCTGCACCAATGAAAATCTCCAACTGCTCGCGCACCTTGGCTTGGCCCACATACTCTTGCAGCAGCTTGGGGCGCAAAGCACGCTCAATCGCCTCTTCACGCGGGCTCACCGGCGCGGCTGACACCACGCGTGGTGCAGGGTTGAAGTCTTCGCCAAAGTTGTCGGTTTGAATGCTCATGGCTTTGCTTATCTGGCCAAGGCTTTGAGCGCGAACTTGATGCCCTCACTCACGCCCACACCGGCTGGCAAGGCTTTGAGGCTCAAGGCCGCTTCTTTGTCGCTGTAGCCCAAGGCCACCAGCGCTTGCAAGATGTCGTTTTGGGTGCTGTCCCCCACAGGTGCCGAAGACGGACCCAAGTCAGCGCCCATCTTGCCTTTGAGTTCAAGCAGCAAACGCTCGGCGGTTTTTTTGCCAATGCCGGGGATCTTCACCAAGCGCCCCGACTCTTGCAAGGTGATGGCTTGGGCCAACTCGGACACGCTCATCCCACTGAGCACACCCAAAGCCATGCGCGGGCCAACCCCCGAAATTTTGATGAGTTGGCGAAACGCGGCGCGTTCTTCGAAAGAGCCGAAGCCAAACAGAATTTGCGCATCTTCACGCACCACAAAATGCGTCAGCAGCGACACTTTTTCGCCCACCGCGGGCAGGTTGTAGAAGGTGCTCATGGGCACATCCACCTCATAGCCCACGCCATGACAGTCCACCAAAACTTGGGGTGGGTTTTTCTCACTCAGCGTGCCGCTCAACTTGCCGATCATCGAATGCCTATCATTGGAGAAATTTAAACGGATTATCAACTTGATTCTGCGCCACACATTCAGCCCGCCCAACAACACCCGGCTCGGCCACTTGTGCGGTGCCATGGATGAACATTTGCGCACCATCGAGTTGGGGCTGCAAGTCAAGATCGCGCACCGGCACGAACAGTTCAAGATCGATGGCCCCAAGGCCAAAGTCACACAAGCCCTGGAGGTGTTGCAAGCCCTGTATGAGCGCGCCGCCAAACCCATTCCAGCCGATCAAGTGCAGTGGATGCTGGCCGGCGATGTGGGCCTGACAGAGGGAGACAACGGGGCCGTGCAACTGCTGACCCGGCGCACCCAGTTGCAAGCGCGCACGCCCACGCAGGGCGCATACCTGGAGCACATTGCCCAACATGACATCACCTTTGGGATTGGGCCCGCAGGCACGGGCAAAACCTATTTGGCCGTTGCTTGCGCCATCGACGCACTGGAGCGCAGCACCGTGCAACGCATTGTGCTCACCCGCCCTGCGGTGGAAGCAGGCGAAAAACTGGGTTTTTTACCGGGCGACTTGGGCCAAAAAGTCGATCCTTATTTGCGCCCTTTGTATGACGCTTTGTACGACCTGATGGGTTTTGAGCGGGTACAAAAAGCATTTGAGCGCAATGCCCTGGAAATTGCCCCGCTGGCCTTCATGCGCGGACGCACCCTGACCAATGCCTTTGTGATTTTGGACGAAGCGCAAAACACCACGCCCGAGCAAATGAAAATGTTTCTCACCCGCTTGGGCTTTGGGTCCAAGGCAGTGGTGACGGGGGACGTGAGCCAAATTGACCTGCCCAAGGGTCACCTGAGTGGCTTGGTGGACGCCGAGCGCGTGCTCAAACGGGTGACCGGCATTGCCATGACCCACTTCACCAGCGCCGATGTGGTGCGCCACCCGATGGTCGCGCGCATCGTTGACGCCTACGACCGCCAGCGCGTGCGCGCCAAAGAAGGCAGCTGAAAGCATGGCATTGCCCCGTCTCAGCTTGTCCCTGCAATTTGGTGACATTCCCCATGCCGCCCGCCACCGGCAAGCCCTGCCGCGCCACACCGTGAACCGCTGCATACGCCACGCACTGGCACTCGACGCTGAGATCACGGTGCGCATCGTTGGCCAGGCTGAAGGCTTGGCCCTGAACCAAAATTACCGCGCGCAAGACCATGCCACCAATGTGTTGACCTTTGTCTATGGGACCCAACCTGTGGTGGCCGACTTGGTGCTGTGCGCACCCGTGGTGGCACAAGAAGCCAAAGAACAGGGCAAAACGCTGGCCGCCCATTACGCCCATCTGCTGGTGCATGGCACTTTGCACGCCCAGGGATGGGACCACGAAACTTCTTTGGCAGATGCGTTGGCCATGGAGGCACAAGAGGTGGTCATCCTGCGGGGGTTGGGCATGCCCAACCCCTATGCTTGAGACATGGATGGATAACCGACATGCGAAGCTTTTTAAACTGGGATGAGCTGGCCATCTGCGTGGGCCAAGACATCGGCTGGAGCGACTGGCTCACCATCACCCAAGCGCA
>CAMDJU010000014.1 GCA_945900695.1 Bordetella parapertussis
CACAGGATGAACACATAGGCCATCTCGCCGAGCATGAAAGGCGTCATGAACCAGGGCAAGGCGCACAAGCCCAGCAGCAGCAAGGCATAAAGGTTGCGGTCAAAGGGACTGCGCCACAGGGCGAAGCCTTCGCGGTATTGGGTGTGGTAATCAAAACGCATCGATGCGGTTCTTTCTTGTTTCAGACGCGTCGGCCATGTGCTTCGCCCAGCAAGCCATGGGGACGCACAATGAGCACAGCAATCAGCACCAGATAGGCCACGATATCTTTGGTGCCATCGGGCATGTAAACACCTGCGTACTGTTCAATCAGGCCAATCAGAAGACCGCCCACAATCGCCCCTGGAATGCTGCCAAAGCCACCCAGCACCAGGGCTGATAAAGCCTTGAGGGTGACAAACCACAAGCTGATGTCCACCAAGGTGATGGGCGCCAACAGCACGCCTGCAAATGCCGCCGTGATCCCCCCCAGCGCCCAGACCATGGAGTTGACGCGCTTGACGCGTACGCCGTTCAGATAAGCGGCCAGTTGGTTTTGTGAAGCCGCCTGCATGGCCACACCAAGTCGGGTGAAACGGAAAAAGCAGAACAGCACCAAGGTCACCATCATGGACACGCCCAGGATGACCAATTGCAAGTTGGCTATCGACAGGCCAGCCAATTGCGTACTTTGCTGGCTCCAGGGTGTGGGGTAGTTGCGTGACTCGGGGCCAAACAGCATGCTCACAGCACCCCGGATCATGAAGGCCAGTGCAATGGTCAGCATCACACCGGCAAATTGCGGTTGACCTGCAATGCGGCGAATGACCAAGGCATCCAGTGCAAAAGCAAACAGGGCCACGCCCAGCACGGTGATCATCAAGGCCAGCCAAAACGGCAAGCCCCACACCGTGATCAAGCCCCAGGCACTGAAGGCCGAGACCACCAGCAAGTCACCGTGGGCAAAGTTGAGCACTTCGGTGGCTTTGTAAATCAGCACAATGCCCAGCGCCACCAGCGCATAGATGGCCCCCACGGCGATGCCGTTGACGGTCAGCTGGGCAAAGGTCAGCCAAAAATCATTCATGGCGTTTTTCCATTGGATGTCTGAAAGGAGACTTCCCAGGGGTCCAGGTTCTGCTGGCAGTGATCGCACGCGACCATTGGGAAGAAGCGGTGTTGACACGCGCGATGGCGGGGGCGAATCGAACTTTGTTCGTGCAAATGCGATTCGCTGGCCCAGTTGGATAGGCAGACGATATAGCCAAACAAATCTCGGCTGCTGGGGGTCAGCCGGTACAGCCTGCGGCGGGCATCGGTTCCATCGGTTTCGCAGCTCAGCAAGTGGCACTCGACCATGTCCGAGAGGCGGCGCGACAGGACTTTGGGCCCGATGCCGAGCACATGGGTGATTTGGTCAAAGTAGTGACAGCCGAGCACCACTGCCGTGAGAATCAATAAACTCCAGCGGTCAACGCGTAAACCCAGGCTTATATCGCGGGCCTCCCTCACGGACATCCGTGGGGTGCGAAGCCCCTCCAGCGGTTGATGTCGCAAGCGGGGGTTGGGCACGAGGCTGTAGTCCAAGTCCTTCATGCTGATCTCTTGACCGCATGCTTTGCAGCACAACACTGGATTGAAGTGGTGTTGGCATGTTTGGTGGAAAAGTTTTTTGGGCAGGTCTTGCGCGCGCTTGCCCCATTTCTTCTCCCAGGCCCAAATCATCAGGGTGGCGTCGTACAAACCCAGGCCTTTGCGGGTCAGGTGGTATTCATGGCGCGGTGGGTTGTCCTGGTACAGACGTGGCTTGATGACCCCGGTTTGTACCAAAGAGCGCAAGCGGTCAGACAAAGTGGGGCGGGGAATGTTGGAAAAGCTTTGCAGCTCGTCGAACCGTCGAATCCCCAAAAAAGCCGACAACATGACTTGGACTGTCCAGCGGTCTCCAAAGACTTTCAGGCCGTGGCTCAGTGTGCTGCTGGCCAGCGCGGCTTGTGTCAGTTCCAGGTCGGGGGTGTGGGTCATGCCTGTGATGCGCGAAGTGCTGGGTGATCAGGCGTTAGACGCGTTCCACCACCATGGCCACCGCCAAGCCGGCGGCGCCACACAGGCTGATCACGGCACGGCGCGCTTGTCGGGCTTCCAGTTCGTCCAGCGCCATTCCCACGAGGGCGCTACCCGTGGAGCCCATGGCATGGCCCAGAGCTATGGCACCGCCATTTACATTGAGCTTGCTGTGGGGAACATTCAGATGCTTCATGTAGTGCAGCATCAGTGAGGCGAAGGATTCATTCACCTCAAACAGGTCAATGTCTTCAATATGCAAGCCTGCTTTTGTCAAAGCCTTTTGTGTGGCTTGCACCGCACCGGTCAACGCCAGCGTGTGGTCCACACTCACGGTGGCTGTGGCCAAGATGCGCGCCCTGGGCTTGAGTCCCAGTCTGGCCGCAGCACCAGGGCTGGCCAGCAACACCACGGAAGCACCATCGGCCATGGCGGGCGAGTTGCCCGCATGTTGCACATGATCTATCCGGTCCAGGCCATAGCGCTCACACATCAGGCGGTCAATCCCGTACTTATCGGCCATGGCTGCAAAGGCGGGTTTGAGCCCGGCCAGGCTCACCAGTGTGGTCTGCGCTCTGGGGGTTTCGTCTTGCTCTAGTAAGGACACGCCTTGTGCATCCACAACGGGTACGACCGAGCGAAAACGCCCTTGTTCCAAAGCGGAGATAGCGCGTTGCTGAGAAGCCACGGCATATGCATCGCATTGTTCACGGCTGAAACCCTCTTGCGTCGCAATGGTGTCTGCACTGATGCCAATGGGCACCAGCGTGGTTTGCTGCTGGAACTCAAAGTCGTGGGTGAGCGGCCCTTGGTCCGAGGCCATGGGCACACGCGACATCATTTCGACACCCCCACCCACGGCCAAGCTGTCGTTGTCCATGGCCTGCTGTGCCGCCAGATGAACAGCGCTCAGACCTGAGGCGCAGTAGCGATTGATGCTCAGGCCTGGCACGCTGTCGTGCCAGCCGGCACGCACCAGGGACAGCTTGGCGATGTTGGCGCCTTGGTCTGCGGTTTGTGTCACACAGCCGATGAGGGTGTCACTCACCTGTGCGGTGTTCAGGCCGATGCGCTTGGCCAAGGCGGTCAATTGCTGGGCCAGCAAGTCCACTGGTTTGACTTGCCGCAGGGCCCCTTTGTCATTGCCCCGGCCGCGTGGGCTGCGCAAGGCCTCGATGATCAGGGGATGGTTCATGGTGTGTCCTTGGTTTGAGGGGCGCGGCTCGGTAGGCGTGGGAAAAAGGCAGGCACTGTGGCGCAATAGTTGGCATAGCCAGGTTTTGTTTTGACCATGTGGCGCTCCATCAACGAGGTTGCAGAGCCCTTGTTCATGAACCAGGTGACATACAGCAGCGGCAGCACCGAAAGCCATCCCCAGGGGTGCGCCAGAGCAAACACACCATAGCCCCACCACATACAGGCCTGCCCGAAGTAGTTGGGGTGTCGAGTCAAGGCCCAAAGGCCGGTGTCGAGCAGTTGCGAGCGGTCGGTGCGTTGGCGTTTGAAGCGTGTCAGTTGCCAATCACTGAAGGCTTCAAAGACGAAGCCCACCAACCAGACCAGCGCGCCTGCGATGTGCCAAAAGCCAATTTCCCCGGGCGCACGCATGCCAAAAACCAAGGGGACCGCCCAAATCCAGATCACCACACCTTGGAGCAAAAAAATCTGGAAATAACTCCACCACCACCAACGTGCCCCCGAGCGCTGGCGCCAGCGCGCATAGCGAGGGTCTTCACCGTGGGGCAAATTGCGCCAAAGGATGTACAGCGAATAACGTCCAAATCCGATACTGGTCATGGCCAACAAAAGAACATTGGAAGCGTGGGCTTGCGCCCCGAGGTGTAAAAAGAGCCACCAGCTCATACCCAGCAACAATAAGCCGTAGGCAATGTCCATGATGCTGGCGTCTCGCTTGAGCAAGCTGATGACCCAGACCACGGTCAGCCAGACCCAAAGCCAGATGCCCAATTGTAAAAACGTAGACAGGAAATTAGCGGCCCATGCACCGCTGAGTGCCAGAGCTGCGGCAGTCAAAGGCAATACGGGGTAAGCCCGGTCAAGCCAGCGGGTGTTTTCGCGTGGCATGCCCCTCAACCACATAGCGACCATGGCAACCCAAATCAGCAGCACCGCCATGGCGTGCTCTTGCCACAAGGTTTCGATCATGCTTGTCCGGTCTCGACGACAAAGCTCACCACCGTGGCGCAAGAACCGCCGATATTCAAGGTCTGAATTCGCTGCGCGCCTTCGATCTGACAGGCCTCTGCTTGTCCGGTGACTTGGAGAGCTGAGTCCCAGAGCATGCGTGTGCCGGTAGCGCCCACCGGATGGCCGCAGCCGATCAGGCCGCCACTCATGTTGACCGGGCAGCGACCACCTGGGACGATTGAGCCATCTTCGACCGCTTGCCAGCTTTGCCCTGGCGCTGTCAGGCCCAGGTGGTCGATGGCCATGTATTCGGTGGTGGTGAAGCAGTCATGAGTTTCGATGCCGCTCATCGCGTCAATGCCCGATACACCGGCACGGCGCCAGGCGTCTTCAATGGTTTGTCGCACATGGGGGAACACATAGGGTTGGCCCTGGCTGCGTTCAATTTTGTCGCGCAGGCGCAGACCCGCGTTGCGGTGGCCCCAGCCTGCAATGCGCGCCATGCGCTCCAGCGACTTGCCATGCTGGCGGGCGTAGGACTGTGTAAAACGGGCAGAGGCCAACACCACAGCGCAGGCCCCATCGGTGATCTGGCCGCAGTCCTGGCGGCGCGTGCCCGGCTCGATGATCGGGTTGGCTTCGTCGTCATCGGTGAAGCTCAGGGCATTAAATTGCCAAGCGCGGGTTTGTGCCAGGGGGTTGCGTTTGGCGTTGCTGTAGTTGATTTCGGCAATGCGGTTCAGGTGCTTGCGGTCAAGCCCGTAGCGGCGCTCGTATTCTTGTGCCAGCAAACCAAAAGCGGCGGGCCACATGTAGGTGCAGTCAATGTCTTCGTGGCCTTGCCAGGCCGCAGCGTTCTGGTTGACCGAGGCCACATTGCCCGAGGTGTTCTTGAATTCCTCGACGCCCATCACCAGCACACAGTCGTAACGGCCCGCTTCGATTTCGGCCATGGCCGCCAACACGCCCAGAGACGAAGAAGCGCAGGCGCCTTCGTGACGCATGGCCGGAACACCCCAGAGTTCGGGGGTCATTTGCGCCACCATGGAGCCCAGGTGGGCTTGCTGGCGTTGCAGTTCACCAAAGGCATTGCCCACATGGATGCTCTCGATGGCCGAGGTGTCTAGTTTGGCATTGTTCAGCACGCCTTGCGTGGCTTCTTGCACCATGTCAGAGATGTCCTGACCCTGGCGGGACCAGGACTTGGCGAAGTCGGACTGGTAGCCGCCCAAAATGTAAACGGGTGCGCTCATTGGAAACTCCTTTGGGGATAGGGCAGGGCTTGCAAGCGCTGCATGGCGGTGGTGTATTCGAGGACCAGCTGCTCCACGATGCTGGCCATGGGTGCGGTTTGGTGGATGGTGCCTAGGCCCTGGCCTGCTGCCCAAACATCCAACCATTTCTTGCCAGCAAAGGAAGCGCTGCTGTCGTATTGGCGGGAAGGGGCATCGGGCATGTTGTCCGGGTCCAGGCCGTTCAGCCGCAGCGAGGGCTTGAGCCAACTGGCCGATGTGCCGGTCACCCCTGCGCTGACGATCAGGTCATCCACCGTGCTGTCGACGACCATTTGTTTGTAGGCCTCTGGCGCCATGCTTTCGGTGGCGGGAATGAAGCGCGTGCCCATGTAAACGTAATCTGCGCCTGATGCGATGGCCCCAGCAATGCCCCAGCCGTCGCTGATGCCGCCGCCCAAAACCACTTCGCCATCAAAGAACTCGCGGATGGCGCTGACAAAAGCAAACGGTGACAAAAAGCCGGTGTGGCCCCCTGCACCTGCCGAGACGCAAGCCAGGCCATCGGCCCCGGCCTTGACGGCTTTTTGGGCCAAAGTCAGGTTGATGACGTCGGCGAACACCCGGCCGCCATACCCGTGCACCACCTCGATGGCGGGTTTGGGACTGCCTAAGGCCGTGACCACCACCGGCGGTTTGTAGCGGGCTATCAATTCCAGGTCTTGCGCCAAACGGGTGTTGGACGAGTGCGTGACGAGGTTGGCACACCAGGGGCCCACGGTGTCTGCACCTTGTACATCACGAGCGGCCGCCAAGCCTTCGGTGATGGTTTTCATCCACTCGTCGAGTTTGTCGATGGGGCGCGCATTGGGGGTTGGAAAGGCCCCCACAATGCCCGCCTTGCAAGCGGCCATGACCATCTCGGGTCCCGAGATCAAAAACATCGGCGCAGCAAACACCGGTAGTCGCAGGGGCAAGCGTTGGTGGGTCATGCGGTCGTGCCACTTTCCTGCGTGATCGGGCGACGCGACTGCACAATGCCAAATCGACCGGCCACAAAAGCCAGGTTGGTCAGCGTCGCATTGCCTGCTCGGTTCAGACCCGTGACGTGGTAATCGCTGTAGGCCGCTGCAAAGTTCAAAGGCATTGCGCCCACCAAGTTGATGGTCAGCTGGGCGCCTGCGCGGGCATAGGCGGCCTCGGCCTGGGCGATGAAGTCTTCACGTGTGGAATACAAAAATGCGGTCAAGCCGCCTTGGCTGCGGGCGTCTTGCGTGGCTTGCTTCAGGGCATCTTGTGCGTCCTCACACGCGATGACAAAACTGATGGGACCGAAACGCTCTTCTGCATACAGATCACGCTCTTGCGTACTGACTTGCAGCATGAGTGGCGTGCTGGTGCGGGCGCTCGGAAATTCCGGGTGCGCATAGGGCTGGGGTGATAGCAACACCTGGCCGCGCTGCTGACCTTGCGCTTGCAGGTCTTGCAGCAAAGCCAGTGTTTGTGGCGACTGGATGGTGGCCAAAATCATGGACGCTTTTTTCGGGTCCGATGTCAAGGCCTGCACGGCTGATGCCAGGCGTTGGGCGACCTCGTGGAAGGGTACCGTGCCTTGCGGCGTGTTCACGCCCGATTGCGGGATGTAGATGTTTTGCGGGCTGGTGCACATTTGCGCACTGAACAAGCACATGGTGGTGGCCAGATTGCGCAAAGCCGCGTCGAGGTCTTGCGCCGACTCCAGCACCACGGTGTTGCAACCGGCCGTCTCGGTGAAGGCCAATGCAGGGTGGGCGTTTTGCTCTACCCATTGGCCAAAACGCACACTGCCGGTGAAGTCCACGATGGCGGTTTTGGGGTGTTTGATCAGCACTTTGCCAATCGGCTCGCTGGTCGTGTCAGTGGCCAGTGTCACCAAGTTGGGAGCAAAGCCTGCAGCCTGCAGCACTTGGCGAAAGGCCTTGACCGTGATGGCCATTGGCAACACGGTGGCCGGGTGGGGTTTGACGATCACCGGGTTGCCGGTGGCCAGGCTCGCCATCATGGATGGCCAGGCGTTCCAGGTGGGAAAACTTGCGCAGGAAAAACACACGGCCGTGCCACGGGGCACCAGGCGGTAGGTCTTTTGCAAGTGGATTTCAGAGTTGCCAAAGCGCCTGGACCAGTGGGCCGAAGGGGCGACCGAGCGCATGGCTTGTTCGGCATACACCAGGGCCTCGATGCTGCGGTCCAGCGCGTTCACGCCCGAGCCGGCATAGGCCATGTTGTAGCTTTGCCCTGCGGTGTGCATGACCGCGTGCAAGACTTCAAACAGGTGGTCACGGTACAGGACTTCGAGCACTTCCATCAGCACGCCAATGCGCTGCATGTAAGAGGCCCGTGCCCAGCTGTCCATCGCATTTTCGGCGGCGTCGAACAGGGTGTTGATGTCCGATTGCGGGTAGACCACGCCCAAGGCTTGTTGGGTGTAAGGCGATATTTCTTCGCCAATCCAATTTGTAATGCCGGGTTGGCCCAGTTCAAACCGGCCGTTTTTCAGGTGCTGTTCGAAAGCAGCCAGACCCGCGCTTTTGGCGAACGCAGCCTCGGGGTATTTGTCGGGCATTTCCGGGTAAGGGCTCCAGCAGTGGCGCGTGGCACAGGCTTGCTGGGCGCGTTCAAAGCGGGCCTGGTGCTTTTCGAAGAGGGTCATCAACGTTTCCAGATCAGTCGGTGGTGGCGCAGGGTGGTGCTGCCGGGTACCGGGTCGGACGCCGACAGGGTCAGCGTGCCATCGGCTGCAAAGTCCATGTTGCGAATCTGGTCGCTGCCGACAAAGTTGGGGTTTAGCGCATGGCTGACGTGGTGAACCACCTGAGCCCGGCCTTCGTGTTGACGCACTTCATAACGCCCGGCGTACTGAAAGAAACTCTCGAACGCGGCCAGGCGCTCGTCCTCTGGCGCGCTGCGCACGCTGGCGCTGGAGAGCGGCGCGCGGCCTGCACGGGCGATGCAGGCGGCCATGCCGCCGTCGTGCGTGTACTGGATCAGACCGGTGGCATTCGGGCCAAATGGGTAGGTGGTGGGGCGACCATCGGCGTAGGTGATTTCCCAGCGCACCAGGTTCCAGACACCCAACAAGTCCTGGGCCGTGGGGGTTTTGACTTCCGTGTTCATCTGCTGCGCCCTGCAATCAGGGGGTGGGTAAGAGAGACTCACGCACCCAGGTGCTGTGAAAACCATGGGGCACGCGCTGCGGCAAGATGACCCGAGCCACTGGCCCATTGGCTACTTTTTGAGCATCGATGATCCAGACTTCCGAGCGGTCTTTCAGTCCGTTCCAGACAAAACCGATCAGGTAGCCATCGTCTTCGGCCTCTGGGTTTTCGCGCGGAGCAAACGGGGCCTCACTGAACCAATAACCTTCGCCGGGGTGGTAAGTCACCGCACCGCCGGTTTCCAGGTCGTACTTGGCCAAACCTGCAAAGTGGGGTTGCTCCACCGTGCGCGAACGGCCCATCAGCACATGGTAGGTGTAGCGGGTTTTGTGGCCTTGGTACCAGGCGTTGATCATCGGGAACTCGGTGTTCAGGATGTCGTCCACCACGCTCTCGCGGGTCTGGCCAGTGGCCAGATTGAAACGCCATTGGTAGAACTCGTATTCGGTGCCTTGTGTGCCAATGGTGAACAGCAAGCGCTTGACATCCAGGCTGCCGTCAAACTGCTTGGGCATGGCGTAAGGCGTGCCCAGCATCACGATTTCGGTCTCGCCCTGGTCGTTGACTTCTTCCCAAGCGTTGGCCACATGGAGCATGTAGCGCGGGTCGGCTTCAAACCAGCGGATGTCTTGCGCGCTGCCGTGCCTAGGGATGACGGCAAAGCGCGATTTCCACTCAGGGTGAAACTCCAGGCTGTAACGCCCCGCCTTCAAGGCTTCGGGGTTGTTGATCAGCGGGAAGTCATGCAAAACGCTGTAGTTGGCCGTGATGGCCATGTCGTGCGGCAAGCGTGGTCCTGGCAATTCCACCGGGACCAGGGTTTTCAATTCGCCGCAGGCGCTGAGTACGCCATAGTGCATGTACGGGTGTTGGTTTCCATAGGCAAAAAACAGGTATTCGCCCGTGCGTTCGTCAACCCGTGAATGGGCCGAAATTTGCAGACCCTTCAGGCGTGGATCGGATTCGAGCTTGCCCACGGTCTGCAGCGTCAAGGGATCCACCTGGTAGACCGCGCCTCCGCGGTACCACATGGAGAGCAATTTGCCATTGTGAAATTTCACATCCGTGTTGGAGGTGTTTTTGAGCGCATCGTCAGGCAATGCGCCTTCGGGCAGGCGTTGTTTAAGTCCTGGGGCCAGGCTAACACCTGCTGCTTGGTCGGCCTGCAAACCATCGGTGTTGACCCAGCGGTTGCGGTAAGTGACCTGTCCTTTTTGAAAATGCACCGCGTGCAACATACCGTCGCCGTCGTACCAGTGGTATTTGCCTTTGGGCGTGTGCTTTGGCACAGGGCCGTTGCGCACGTACATGCCGCTGAAATCTTTGGGGATTTCGCCGATGACTTCAAAATCTTGCACCACCAATTCCTGGTCCACCGGGGCAAAACCCCCCTGTAAATTCGGGTTGTCAATCAGATATGGGGGTGTTTCAACGAAGGTTTCAAGTCCCATGGTGTTCTCCAAGTCAGATCGCGTTTCGGGGGATGGCGGTTGGGTGATATCAGTGTGCTTGCCCAGAGAGCAAGCCGCCGCGTTCCAAATCAGCGCCGCTGGCCCAGCAGGCATGGGTACCGCTGCACAGTTTGTGCGGCAACTCAATGCGGCAGACTGGGCCGGCTTCAAACCTCTTGGAGTCGATCAGGATGATTTCTGAACGCTGGGTTCTTTCGTTGGTGATGAAGCTCACCAGGTAGCCGTCGTCTTCGTCTTTGGCATTCACGCGTGGTGCAAAGGGTGCTTCGCTGGCGTATTGGCCTTCGGGCAAGCTGATTTCCCAGGAGTCGCCGGTTTGCAAGTCGTGTTTGACATAGCCATGGAACAAGAACCAACCGGGCACTTGAACGGCACTGTAGGCGTAGCGGTAAGGCTTTGTGGCGTAGCGCTGGTTGAACATGCCGAACTCCAGAATGCGCTCGTCCAGACGCTTTTCCGTGGTCTTGCCGGTTTTCAGGTTAAAGCGCCATCGGTGCAGGTGGCAGCCCATTTTTTTCTGATCCAGATACGACATCATGCGCTCGTAACCCGCGGGAGCGCCTTCGTAGTTGCGCGGCATGGGGTTGTCTTGGAAATAGCCGTCGAGCACGATCTCGTGGCCCTCTTCGTAGGCATTGAGCCAGTGCAGCACAAAGGTGGGCGCGGCTTCAAACCAGATGATGTCATGGGTCTGACCGCGCCGTGGAATGATGGCGATGCGTGAGGGTGTGTCTTTGAAAAAGCGCACCACATGCTTTCCTTGGGCCAGTAACTCGGGGTCCCAATACAGAGGAAAGTCGTTGAGGATGGCGTAGTTTTCGGTGTAAGCCATGTCATGCGGCAAGCGTGGACCCGGCAAAGGAATGGGCACGTAATGCACCAGTTTGTCGTGCTTGTCGACCACGCCATAGTGCATGTAGGGCGCATGCTTGGAGTAGTTGAAAAACAGCAGTTCGCCATTACTTTCGTCCACCTTGCAATGCGCCGAAATCCCGTCCAGCGGCGACCAGGGCGGAATGCCTTCCTGCTCCAGACTCAGCGGGTCCAGGCGATAGCCCTCACCGCATTGGTAAAACGTGGTCAAGGCGCGACCGGCATGCACGACCACATCGGTGCTCGAGGAGTCTTTGAGGCTGCCGTGAGCGCCCCAGCCTGCGCGCTCGGACAAGGCAGGGTCTTCCATCAGGCCTGCCCACAGGGCGCGCCCGGCTTCAAGTTCAGCTTGCAGGCCCTTGGTCTTGATGAAGCGGTTGCGGTAGCTGACCTGACCATTTTTGAAAGCCGCCATGTGCAGCATGCCGTCGCCATCAAAGGGGTGGTACTTGCCCTTGGCTTGCAAGACAGGGTTTTCGGTGTTGCGCAAATAGACGCCATCGATGTCCAGCGGAATGACACCTTCTAGAACCTTCAGGTCGGTCGCGTTGACTTCTTCAAGCAAGGGTGTCCAGGCGCCTTGAAGATAGGGGTGTTCGCCCGGTTCCAAGTCGCTGGCGAGGGTGTTCACAATGTCGATGTTCATCTCTTCCTCAAGTTGATTATTTTCCCCAATGAAGGCAGGTTAAGTTAGTTCAGCAAGGAAAGCAATAGGGTTTGAACAGATGGGCAGTAATGAAGGTGACTACTTTTTGGCGCACTTCCAGCATTCAATCAAGATTGTTTTCAAGTGCAGGCCTTGTGCCTGACCCTGATGCGCCCGGTTTTCGCAAGAGGAGATTTCATGAATGAAGCGACATCCCATCCACCTCCACTCCATTGACAGGGCGTGTGGTCATCGTGACGGGAGCAGGCAAAGGCATTGGCAGGGCGGTCCGCCTGCAATCGGCCAGCTGTGGGGCCGGTGTGCTGGTCAACAGCCGGCGTCATCCCGGGGGCAGAATGAGCAGTTCTTCCTGGGCAAGGAGCTGTTTTGCCTTCGGCAAATGGTGGCTGCGCCACCCCAAGATCCCATTTAGCCAATGAATTTCAACAAATCCATTTTGTAAATTACTATATGTCTGTGACTTTTTTTGTGATCCTGAAATCTGTAAAAAAGTACTAAATACACTGAAATTCCTAGATTTCATTTGCAAGGAACGTGTATCCAGTGATCAAGCTGACTCAAAGTGGGCAGGCTATACGGGCAGAGGTTTGTAACCCGCAGACAGGCGATGGATGAGGTGATTGACTGGCTGACGTTCTACAACCACCGGCGGTTGCACTCCACGTTGGGCTACGTCAGTCCGATGCAGTTTAAGAAACGCTGGGACGCGGCACAGCAATTGAAGGCCGCATAATAAACTGGCTAAGCGGTACGTCAAACAGGGGCAGGTTCACACTTGGCTGCGGCCTTGGATTTGTGCGCGGATGGATGCTTGCTAGGTGCGCATCAAGTACTTATCACTAGAGTGAAGGTAGGGCGGATAAAAAAGCTAGCGTGAAGCTGGCTGTCAGATTAGCGTATTGCTGTTCAGCGGTGTGACTGGTACTCTTTTTGGTCACGCAGCTTGATCAAATCAGCTGCTGCCAACTCAACGTTTTTTCCATCAATCGCCACAACGATACCCGTATTGGTTTTTATGGCTAGATCTTTTGCCGCAAGAGCTGCACGCTCCATGGCCGCGAACGAGCCAGCCAAATCGGGATCGGTAGAAGTGCGAATGTCTTTGGTATTCATTTGTTACTCCAGTCAAGGATCTTAGGGTTCATGCCAGAACTGTCATAAAACGCCCATGAATCAACCACCTTGCTGTAACGCTGATGGAAGTTGGCTAAACCAGCTTTGAAGCGTCGGCGAATAACGTCTTCAGGAATGTTGTGGCCACCTTGCAGAACGCGGCGCGCAACCCTTGATACGGCGATGTCTTCATTGGGCAAAGACAAGAACCATAGCTTAACTTGATAACCAAGGTGCTGCCATACAGCTATCTTTTTCAAATAAGCCAAGCCAGACAGCGTGGTTTCAAACGCAAAGTTGTGTCCAGCATCCACGCATTCGTCGATTTCTTCCAGCATCAGGCGGCCAGCTTTGAAAGAAGCTGTCTCTGGATTGAATGGAGCCAAGCCAGCAGCGATCAAATCGGCGTTGATGAATCTCAGCGTTTGGGCTTCAGCAGGCAAGAAATCACGGGCAAATGTTGTTTTGCCCGCGCCGTTGGGTCCTGCAATGATGATGATTTTTTTCAAATAACGCTCATGTTCGTATGATTTTATGCTCTGCAGGGCCAATTGCCAACCGGCAGATCTAGGGTGCATTTCTGTAATGACCCAGTGAAAACCTGCTCAGGTCATACTATTGGAGAAAACAGCCATGGGTATGACGATGGAAGACGAAATCAAGAGATGGACGGCCAAGCGCAAAGCGGCATTGGTGACCTGTGCAGAAACCGCTGGGTCATTACATCAGCGGAGAGAAGATAGTAAGAAAGCCAAGCCAAAATTCACCATGCAACACAGCTTTTTAGCAAATAAAAGCAAATGACGTGAAATTGTTGTGGGCTGCCGTTTGTGTGCAAGCCCTACACTCGGTGATCTCGTGGCTCAGCTACCGAGCCCAGCCCTCCTGTCAAAAAGGGTGCTGTATGGCTTGTTAGATGCCCGCTTGCGGTGTTGGGCAGCTACGCACTTCAAGACTCAACCACTGATGCTTGAAGCTGTTGCTCAAATCAGTTAAAAATTGCGCGGTTATTTTTGATCGCCAGGGTTTCAAAGTAGCCCTTGAAGCCATCTTCAGTCATGCCAAACTGGCTCAGCGCTTTGCCAAATGCTTGCTGCTCTGACTGTTCTGCCCTTCCGTCAGACAGAAGGGAGTCAGCCATGTTGATGAGCAAACAAAGCTTTTGATGCTCATTGAGCAGGGCGGCCGCATCGGCTAAAAACTGCTCGTACTTCACGCTGCGCAGGTACTTGACTGCCGTGTTGATGAGTTCTTGGTCGCCGCCCACAACAGATTGCAACTGACCGATTTCTTCTGACTCAATCTCACCGTCTGAGGCCATCATGTACAGCAGGCCCACAGCCAATGCCAATCTGGGTGACAGTTTCAGGGGCTCACTTTTAAAGACATCAAACAAACCCATTTCGTTGCTCCTACATGTGATAGTTTAGAAATGCTACACCATCTCTGTGACCGTTGTATCTGCAGAATTTTTACAGAACTTCCAAATCGGGGGGAGGGCATCTCATAAAATTTCAACTCAAGACACTCAAAGCAATTTGCGATCAAAAAATTGAAAGAATTAGATGGCCTGTATCGTTAAGTTTATTGCTCTTGTATTTATTTCAATCAGTTTTACCTTGGCAACGCCACTCGCACAGGCGCAAATGGCTCGCGCTCAAGTCGTCGCTTCAAATCTGCAAAATCCCTGGGCCCTAGCGTTTTTACCTGATGGCCGGTTTTTAGTCACCGAGCGGCCCGGGCGATTACGCGTGATTGAGCCAAATGGTGAGCTGGGGGAGCCGGTTCTTGGTCTTCCTGGTATGGCGGCGCAAGGTCAAGGCGGTTTGATGGATGTGCTGTTAGATAATGATTTTGTTAGCAACAATACCTTGTACTTTTGCTTTTCTGAGCCAGGCCAAGGTGGCAACAGTACCGCGCTTGCGAGGGCCCGCTTGTCGTCTGACCGTTTGCGACTAGAAGGGCTCAAGATTATTTTCAGTCAGAAGCCAAAGGTGGTGAGCAGTGCACATTTCGGGTGTCGAATCGTTGAAAGCCAGACTAATGGCAAGCCCGATGGAATGCTTTACCTGACCTTGGGTGACCGATACAGCCAGATGAACGACGCGCAAACTCTGAACAATCATCAAGGCAAAATCGTCAGAATTTACAAAGACGGCCGCGTGCCCGATAACAACCCATTTGTAAAGCGTTCGGGTGCACTACCGGAAATATGGTCTTATGGGCACCGAAACGTACAGGGTGCTGTCTTGTCCCCCGATGGCAGCTTATGGACGCATGAACACGGTCCGCAAGGGGGTGATGAGATCAACCCAGTTTTACCTGGACGTAACTACGGCTGGCCGGTGATCACATATGGTGAAAACTACGGCGGAGGAAAAATTGGCCAAGGCCTAACCTCTCAAAAGGGTATGGAGCAGCCTTTGCATTACTGGCTTCCATCTATTGCGCCATCAGGCATGGTCTTTTTGAGCAGCGAACGCTACGGCAGCGCTTGGGTGGGCAACCTCTTTGTCGGTTCGCTCAAATTTGCTTACCTCAATCGTGTTGAACTCAGCCAACCGTTTGGCGGTAAAGTCATTGGCGAGCAAAAGCTTCTTGAAGATCTCGGTCAGCGAATTCGCGATGTTCGACAGGGCCCCGATGGATGGTTATATGTGCTCACCGATAATGCGCGTGGACAGTTGATACGGTTGGTGCTGAAATAAAGAAACAACTTAATCAGCTTGGCTGCTTCTTGTTGTGGTACCTGCATTTTGATCTGAATATAAAGGTTTGAGAAATGACTTCTTCATTCACCAATTCAATACAAGCCCTTGACCAACAACTCATTCAATTGGTTTATCGAAGCCGTTCGCTTATAGAGGGTGCTGAGTACGACAAACTAATGGCTACATGCCTGCGCAACAATCCAACCCGCGGTATTACGGGGGTTTTAATCTCACATTCAGGCTGGTTCCTCCAAGTGCTAGAAGGCTCCGCAGCAAATGTCAACTCACTCTTTAAAGTCATAGAAAGTGATCCCCGACATTCTGACTTCCTTCTCTTAAGGTTCAACGCTGTTGAGGCAAGGGACTTCAGTGATTGGTCGATGGCTTCAATAGAAGTTGATGAGCAGCGTTTTATCAACATAGCAAATCAAGCGTTGCATGCTGAAGATGTAGCTATGTCAGCAGTCAGGGATTTCCTGTGCTACGGTAAATGGATAGATTGAATTCAAGTGCTGGTTTTCTTTGATGAAAATGCCAAGTTGGTCAGATAAAAAGTCCGCCCTGAACAATTGAATTTTTCAAACTCCAACACCATAGTTTGAATTTCGTGCAAACTGGGATTTAGTCGAGTGGTTCAAATCAATCAATCGATCAACTTTCCGTCGATCCGAAATGGATAGGGCCCAGGGAAATTACCGATGACGGCAGTATGGGTGACCAATCGCTGACCGTCCCACAAGTGCAGTTGGTATCCGGGCGGTTCCAAAACATAGTTGTCGGGTCCATCCACGCTCAGGTCGAGAGCTATTTGGTGCGCAGGACTCGGGCATGTCGATGCGATGCTACCTCCAAATCGCGCTTGTATTGATCGATGCAGGTGGCCGCATGCCAGTCGCTCAACTTGGGGGTGGCGCAATATGACAGCTTCAAGCATGTCCGCACCATCCAGTCCCAGTATGTCCATATGGCCTAAACCAGTGCGAAATGGAGGATGGTGCATCACCACGAGAGTCGGAGTATCTGGCTTTTCAGCGAGGGTTTGGTCAAGCCATTGCAAGCGCTCATCACACAAGCGTCCACCTCCTTGCCCGGGAATGAGTGTGTCCAATGCGACTATGCGCACAGGGTAGTCATCAATCGCGTATTGCACAAACGGTAGCCATTGACGCAAGTAGGTATGTTTAGGAAATGCTCGACGCAATGCTTCACGCTCGTCATGATTCCCGGGGATCAAGTACATGGGCATGGTCAGTGGCTTTAGCAAAGTTGCGAGCAGTGCGTACTCGTCATCACGACCATAATCTACCAAGTCACCAGTCAGTAGCACCACATCGGGTCGCTGTTTCAATTGCATCACGCTATCGACACAGCGCTCAAGCATGGTTGCTGTATCAACAATGCCGTATGCGGGTTTTCGCCCAGCCTTCAGATGGGTGTCGGTGATCTGGCAAAAAAGCATTTCAATCCCCCAAGCTTATGAGCGTTTGTGGATCAAGGGTGAATTCAACGGTCTCGCCCTTTGCGAAATTATGTCGCTCAAATACGCGAGCTATAACAAGATCTGGCGCACCAGCATCGAGCAACAAACGAACATGGTCGCCAAGAAAAAAAGCTTTGACCACCTGCGCAGTGAAGTTACCGCTGCCCGGCACTGCAAGCTTGAGGTCCTCTGGCCGAAACATCAGACCCGCAGTTGGTGATGGGCCGGTCCAGCGGACATTTCCCCCCGGGAAGACCAGTAGACCACTTTCTACTTGACCAAAAATACGATTCATTGTTCCGACGAAATCAGCCACAAAAGCATTGACTGGTGATCGGTAAATTTCTTCAGGGGTACCTATCTGGGCAATGCGTCCTTCGTGCATCACGGCTATGCGATCACCCAGTGCCATGGCTTCACCTTGATCGTGGGTAACGTAGACAGTGGTGATTCCCAGGGAGCGCAAAAGACGGTCGATTTCAACTCGAAGGCTTTCGCGCAATTTGGCATCCAGCGCTGTCAAGGGTTCATCGAGCAGCAAAACCCGTGGGCGGGGTGCAATTGCGCGGGCAAGTGCCACTCGTTGACGTTGTCCCCCAGACAATTGGTCTATACGCCGTTTCGCCAGATCTGAAATGTGCATCATCTCCAGTGATTCGCGGACCCGTTGTGCTCGTTCATCAAAAGGTACTTTACGCACTCGCAAGCCGTATGCGACATTTTCTTCAACACTCATATTGGGGAAAAGCGCATAGCTTTGGAACACCATACCCACATTACGCCGTTCAATAGGAACAGAAGTAACATCTTCGTCGTCAAACCACACTTTGCCGCCCTCATCAGGCTCGTCAAGGCCTGCAAGAAGGCGTAGAGTTGTAGTCTTGCCGCAACCGGATGGTCCTAAAAAGACCACTGTTTCACCAGCTTGAATGGTGAGGTCTGTTGCTTCGAGTGCGCGTGTGCCATCTTCATACGTGCGTGCGCATTGTTCTAGTCGAATGCTGACATTGCCTGCTGTGCTCATATTCGCTTTCTTTGGCTGATGGCGTTTGACGCCCATTGCATGGCAATCAACAGCGGAACGATAATGACGAAAAACACCAACGTGTAGGCGCTTCCGACTTCTAGCCGAAGTGAGGCGTATGTGTCGGCCAAACCAACAGGCAGCGTCTGTGTCAGTGGTGTGTGCAACAAAAGCGTGATGTTGAACTCACCTAGGGAAAGCGTCACCACCATCAACGAACCCGCAATGATTCCGGAGCTGCAATTGGGCAAAATAATGCCAAAGAAACGCTGGGTAAAGTTTGCGCCCAAGCTGCGCGCACCTTCTTCCAACGTTTTTAAATCGATCGAGGACATCACCGCAAGCACTGAGCGAACCATGAATGGCAGTGTGAACAATACGTGGCCTACCAATATAAAGAGCCAACTGGTACGAAAACTCCCCGAGCTGCCATAGGTCACGATCAACGCGAGCGAAGTCGCTATGCCAGGTACTGCCACTGGCATCACCAGTAATTCTTCGATTGCACGGGTAAAAGCATTTTGGCGCTTGGCCAGAACATAAGCTGCTGGTATGCCCAACAGCAAAGTAATGGCGAGGCATGATATGGCGAGTTGCAGCGACAGCAGGATAGGGCCACGGTAATCGGTCAATACTTTTTCAACCCATTGAGCGGTCAGACCGCCGGACACGCCAGTCATGTAATTAAGTGTCACGCCAGCGGCCATTGACATGGCAACCGGCACGATCAAGAACGCGCATACCGTCAGCGTGAATGCAAGCTGCGTCCAAAACAGTGGTGAACGACGTGGTTTTTTGATTGAGGCTTGCACGACGCTTATCCAGAAGCGGCGACTGAGGAACCGCTCAGCGAACGGGCAAAAGCGAGTGCTGCCCAGGTGATTGCGCCAAGAACAAATGACAAAGCAGCCGCCATGGCGACATTGGCCTGGAGCGTGAACTCGGTATAGATGACCATAGGCACAACATTGATGCGTGTGGCGAGTGTGAAGGCCGTACCAAAAGCACCCATAGACGTCGCAAAACAGATAGCACCTGCAGCGAGAAAAGCTGGTTTTAGCGCAGGGAAAATGACGTCGCGAACCACCATAAATGGACCAGCGCCAAGAGAACGAGCCGCTTCTTCCAATCGCGGATCAAGCTTTTCAGCAGCCGCCATCACAGTCAGGATGGTGCGAGGGATTGAAAAATAAACATATCCCATGAAAAGGCCGGCCATTGAATAAGCGAATACCAAGCGCTCTCCGAAGAGCAAATCGGTGATGTCTGGTACCAGCCCCTGGCGACCCGCAAGCATGATCACCATGAAGCCGATCACCACACCTGGAAAAGCCAGGGGTAGCGTCAACATTGCTGTCAAAAATGTGCGACCACGAAATCGGTTGCGTTCAAGGAAGACACCCGTTATGCCAGACACAATGAGCGTAAACAATGTGACTCCAGCCGAAAGCGCAATCGTCGCGCTGAAGCTTTTAAGGTATCGTGTCTCGGTAAAAACAGCCCAGTAGGCTGACCACCCGAGCTTGCCGCTGCCACCGATGACCACAAGTTGGGCCAACGGCAGCAGGAAGAAAGCTGCAAACAAAATCGCGACGGGTGCCATCAGTGTGGCAAGCTGAACACGCTCCCGCAGAGTCTGTGAAGAAATCAGCCTACTTCCTTTTGATAGCGATCAGCGATGACCTTGGATGCAGCGGCAAGTTTGAAAACATCCACTGCTTGCGTGCGCTTGTACTCTGAATCTGGCAAAAAGCGCGAGCGTGCTTCGGTGGACATGGCTGAGGCAAAAACGGGACGCAGGTAGGCGTTAGCCCAGTGGCGCTGACCTTCATCCGAAAGTACGAAATCAAGAACTTTTCTGCCGTTATCAGCATTGGGCCCTTTGTTGACCAAGCCCATGATGTAGGGCAATGCAACTGTTCCTTCTGATGGAATAACGAACTGCACTGGTGCTTTATCGGTGTGTTGGCCGCGATACGCGTTGAAGTCGTAATCTAACAAGATCGGAATCTCTCCCGAAATAACACGTGCATAGGAGGTCTGTGTTGGCACAATGGGTGCGTTAGCCTGCAAATTCTTAAAGAAACGTAAGGCTGGATCAAAGTTTTCGTAACTTCCACCCAGAGCCAAGTTGACAGCCACCACACCGACTTGACCAACTGCAGCGCTAGCTGGATTCAAATACCCGATCATCCCTTTATAAGTGGGGTTTGCAAGGTCCTGCCATGAGCGCGGCACTGGTTTGCCGCGCAATGCTGCAGTGTTTACAAACAGTCCTAAAGTGCCGGAATGTATGGTGAACCAAAAACCATCCCTATCCTTGAAACCGTCGGGAATTTCATTCCAACGCTGCGGTTTGTAAGGGGTGAGCACCCCAGCTTCACGCGCTTGTGGCCCAAATTGACCGCCAAGGTATGTGATGTCGGCTACAGGATTATTCTTTTCTGCAATCAAAGCGGCCATAGATTGGCCAGAGTTTTTGTTATCTGGGGGAACTGATATGTTAAGTTTTTGATTAACCAGCCTCAGCATGCCCCCCCAATCTGCCCATTCTGTTGGGCAGTTGTAGCAGAGTGCACGAGAAGCCTGAGCAAAGGTGCTAAGAGGTATAGGTAGCACAGCGGCAGCACCAATAGCAGCTGAACTTTGAATGAGGCGACGACGATCCATTTGATTCCCCTATGTAAAAACTAGACAAGCAATTCAGCGTATCGCAAACCTATGACAAAACCATGACCTGGTATCTGACGGTTCACGTGAACTCTTTCGTTGCCCGCAGGCCACTCGCACGGGCCTTGATAGGTACCCGGTAATTCACAAATCAGTTGACCAGTAAGATGATGAAACTGAAATGGAGGAAAGGAGCAAGAATCTTGTATGCTGTTTTTTTATGGGGCTAGAAAAACCCAGTTCTGTCTGCTATTCCTGGATCACCGCTGCGCATTTTTTCCAGCGTTGTTTCCCGCTACGAATGCGGGTTCTAGGCATATCAGCTCCTCGATATTCGATAGACCGAGGCAGGGGGCAGATTGAACATGGCACTTCCAATGCGTTCAGCTCTCAGGCTTTGACGAGCAAGAATCTCGGGCGCAATGGGGCACCTCGTCATATAGGTGAACTGGTACATGGCCGCCCCGGCACGCAAACTTTGCATGCAGGCACCGACCACGTTCCATTGGGCGCGCAAACCCATGGTCAGCAGTGGCAAGCCAGAGATCACGGCCTGTGCTTGCATGTTGTTCCAAGGGTCATTACACATTCG
>CAMDJU010000015.1 GCA_945900695.1 Bordetella parapertussis
CCACCACTAACCCTCACCACCCAAACCGATCCTTCTCATCCTTCAACAAAGCCTGCTGACTCCGCAGGCTTTTTTTTCGGGCTTCCATCAAGCTAAACCGCCCGTTGTTCCACAAACCCAACTTCACTGAATTGGGCTTCACCCCATAAACATCTGCGACCGCCTCCAGACTCCAGCCTTCAATCAAAAGCCTGCGCCAGTTTTCATAACGCCTTCGGGTCAAAGTGGCACGATCCACCCCAAGTTCGATGCGCACCGCAACCACCTCGGCCTTGTCAATTTTCATTTGTGCCGCCACGGCAACATCGCCGACACCGCGCTCAATGCACGCAACGACTTGTTTTTGGATAGCGGCAGATGGTCATGAACAAAGGGCCTGATGTGTCTACAATGTAGACACATCCAAGGAGTTTTAAATGGAAGCCATCATCCGCAAATGGGGCAACAGCCCGGCACTGCGTTTGCCCAGCGCGGCTTTGAAAGAGGCCGGCTATGCACTTGAGCAAAAAGTAGAGTTGGTTGTTTCACGCGGTCGCATTGTGATCCAGCCCTCTGAGAACGTGAGTTACAACTTAGACGACTTGGTGTCGGGCATCACCGCAGACAATGCGCACGGTGAGGTCAGCGTGGGCAAGCCGGTTGGCAAAGAGGCCATGTGATGGCCACGCGCGGCTATGTCCCGGATGCCGGTGATGTGGTCTGGCTCATGTTTGACCCACAAGCAGGACATGAGCAAGCAGGTCATCGACCGGCTTTGGTGATCAGCTCAGCCATTTACAACGGAAAAACTGGGCTCATGGTTTGCTGCCCCATGACCACCAAAATCAAAGGTCACCCCTTCGAAGTGGTGACCCAGGTCGACGGTGTTGACTGTGCAGTACTGTCCGACCAAATCAAATCGATGGATTGGAAAGTGCGCAAAGCCAAGAAAAAGGCCGTGGCGCCAGCGGACGTGATGTTGCATGTGAGGGCCAAAGTAAAAACCTTGTTGTTGATGTCTTGATCTAAACGGTGTGATCACTGCTACCAGCAACACTGACTTATCAGTTTGGCAGGGCTAGCACCCCCGCCACCTACAATCGGCCACCCTGTTCTGTGACCCACTGTCGCGCGTGGGTTCAGCGCAGCCACCCCGGAGAACCGCATGCCCCACAAAACCCCCGCCCATCCCCCCGTTTCTCCAGACGAGGCGCGCAAAGAGTTGCGGCGCGCAGCGCTGGAGTACCACGAGTTTCCAACCCCTGGCAAAGTGGCCATCCATGCCACCAAGCAGTTGATGAACCAGCGCGATTTGGCGCTGGCTTATTCGCCCGGTGTGGCCGCGCCTTGTGAAGAGATTGCCAAGGACCCGAATGCCGCTTTTCGTTACACCAACCGGGGCAACTTGGTGGCGGTGATCACCAACGGCACAGCGGTGCTGGGTTTGGGCGACATTGGCCCCTTGGCCTCCAAGCCGGTGATGGAAGGCAAAGCGGTGTTGTTCAAAAAGTTTGCCGGCATCGATGTGTTTGACATCGAGATCAACGAGAAAAACCTCGACAAGCTGGTAGACACCATTGCCTCGTTGGAGCCCACGTTTGGCGGTATCAATTTAGAAGACATCAAGGCACCGGACTGTTTTTATGTGGAGCGCAAGTTGCGCGAGCGCATGAAGATCCCCGTTTTTCATGACGACCAGCACGGCACCGCGATCGTCGTGGGCGCTGCCATCATGAACGGCTTGCGCGTGGTGGGCAAAGACTTGCAGCACGTCAAGCTGGTGACGTCTGGCGCAGGCGCTGCGGCCTTGGCGTGTTTGAATTTGTTGGTCAAGCTGGGCCTGCCCAAAAAGAACATTTTTGTGACCGACTTGGCGGGCGTGGTGTACACCGGTCGCACCGAATTGATGGACGAGGACAAGATTGGCTTTTCCCAAGACACCAGCGCCCGCACGCTGGGTGACGTGATGCAAGGCGCAGACATCTTTTTGGGCTTGTCGGCCGGCGGGGTGCTCAAGCCCGAGATGGTCAAGGGCATGGCGGCCAAGCCGCTGATCTTGGCGCTGGCCAACCCCACGCCCGAAATCTCACCCGAAGAGGTGAAAGCCGTGCGCGACGACGCCATCATGGCCACGGGCCGCACCGACTATCACAACCAAGTCAACAACGTTTTGTGCTTCCCCTATATTTTTCGCGGGGCCTTGGACGCGGGTGCATCCACCATCACCGATGAGATGGAAATCGCCGCCGTTCATGCCATTGCCGATTTGGCCCAGGCCGAGCAAAGCGATGTGGTGGCTGCGGCCTACTCGGGCGAGCAGTTGGCGTTTGGCCCGGAGTATTTGATCCCCAAGCCTTTCGATCCGCGCTTGATGATGAAGATCGCCCCCGCCGTGGCCCAAGCCGCCGCCGACAGCGGTGTGGCCCTGCGCCCCATCGCTGACATGGACGCTTACCGCGAGCGCTTGCAAAGTTTTGTTTACGCCTCTGGCACCACCATGCGCCCCATTTTTGCGGCCGCCAAACGCGCCAGCAAAAAGCGCGTAGCCTATGCCGAGGGCGAGGACGAGCGCGTGTTGCGTGCGGTGCAAATTGTGGTGGACGAAGGCTTGGCCAAACCCACTTTGATTGGTCGCCCCGCCGTGATTGCCCAACGCATCGAGCGTTTTGGCCTGCGCTTGCGCGAGGGGGTGGATTACCAAGTCGTCAACGTCGAGGACGACCCGCGTTACCGCGATTTTTGGCAAACCTACCACCGCATGACCGCGCGCAAAGGCATCACTGCGGAGCTGGCCAAGATCGACATGCGCCGGCGCTTGTCGCTGATTGGGACCATGCTGCTGCATAAAGGCGACGTGGATGGCATGATTTGTGGCACTTGGAGCCGCCCCGACACCCATTTGATTTATGTCGATCAAGTCATTGGCAACCGCCCCGGCGTGAGCACCTATGCCTGCATGAATGGCTTGCTGCTGCCCGATCGGCAATTGTTTTTGGTCGACACCCACCTCAATTTGGACCCGACGGCCGAGCAACTGGCCGAGATCACCATCATGGCGGCCGAAGAAATGCGCCGCTTTGGCATTGCGCCCAAAGCCGCCTTGTTGTCACATTCCAACTTTGGCAGCAGCTTGGAAGACAGCGCCGCCAAGATGCGCCGCACCCTGACGCTGGTTCAACAAAGGGCACCTTGGCTCGAAATTGATGGTGAAATGCACGGCGACGTGGCCCTGGACGGCGCCCTGCGCGCCGAGCAAATGCCCGACAGCAGCTTGATGGGCAACGCCAATTTGCTGGTGTTTCCCAACTTGGACGCCGCCAACATCTCCTACAACCTGCTGAAAACCGCTGCGGGCGGCAATATTGCCATTGGCCCGGTGCTGTTGGGCGCCGCCAAACCGGTGCACATTCTCACCGCCAGCGCCACGGTGCGCCGCATCGTGAACATGACGGCCCTGACGGTGGCGGATGCCAATGCCACAAGATTTTAGTTTTTGAGATAGCCTGCGCTCACTTATTTTGAGCCGCGCCAGTCATTGTTCTGTCAAATATGCCCTGGCTATTGCCTTGTGAAAGCTTTTCCTTCATAATTCGGGGCGATGCTTCTTTCGGGTTATCCCGGTTCTGGTTTGACCGGCTCAAGGATAAAAGTTAGGGCTCGCAAACGTTAGTTTTTTCTTTTTTATTGTTTTGTGAGGAATTCAACGGAGATGGACACGCCACTTCGTACCGTCAAATCCAACATCGTGCAGTCGATCCGCGCCCATCGGGTACAGGATTTGCACGCGGCTGCGCAACATTTGGGGCATCACTTTTTGTATGCCAACCTGGCCGTGGCCCAAAGCAAACAAGATGTTTTGGACATGCTCGCCCAGCAATTCACGTTTCCGCCGCAAACCAGCAAAAATTTTGATGCTTTGTTCGACGGCATGACCGACCCCTTGCACAAGTCTGGCCCACAGCCGGGCTTTGTCATCGTTCTTGAGCAGGTTCCGGCCCATGCCAAGTTTGACAAAGAAGCGCGCGAGCAATTGCTCGACATCTTCCGCGAAGCCTCCGATTACTGGGCTGAGCGCAAAGTCCCGTTCCGTTGCTTCTACTCCTTCTCGGTGGCACGCGCTCCCGCGATGGCCATGGACAGCGACGGCGTGTTGGGCACCAACCCCAGTGGCATTGAATTGACCGATGGCGGCGAAAAAATGCCCACTGACAAATTGGTCGACATTTCTCCCCTGGCCTTGCGCATGAGCAGCCCCTTCAATGCCGGATACTGGTTGACCGCTGCCTAAACTGCATCTGCCCTGACATCACAAGGCCCGCTCACGGCGGGCTTTGTTGTTTTTGGGTTGGCTCGCGAAGATGCGGTACAGAGTGCCGCTGACTCTGGCCGTGTTACTTCGGCATGCCCAGGTGAACCCGGATGGCCATTTCCGCTGATTGCATGTCGGCTTTGTTGATGACACCGAGTAGGTTTTTCAGACGGGTTTTGTCTGCCGCCATGATTTGGTCTGCCATGAGCTTGCTCTCCTGACCCTCGACCGTCACGATCGCCTCGCCCGGATAAAGGCGCTCCGTATTGCTGGAAAGTGGCACCACCACCACGCGGGCCAGGTTTCTATTGGCCGCGTCGTTGCTGACGATGAGCGCAGGCCGGGTTTTGCGGATTTCAGACCCCACCGCTGGGTCAAATTCAACCCACCAAACTTCACCGCGCCTCATTGACCATGTCCTTGGCCAAAGCATTGCTCCATTCTTGGGCATCTGCTTCTCGGGCGGTGTCGGCCGCCATGGCGCGATAGCCTTCGTCGAGCGCCGTGTCCATGACGTGGGGTCGCAAAAGATCTTCAATGAATTGGCTTATTTGGCGTTTGCCGATGGTTCTGTACAAACCATCGTAAACAGCCTCGTCCAAAGTAATGGTCATTCGCTTGTGCATAACGGTTATTTTATGCGCTATGCACTCAACGCACAACGAGGGCTAAGAATGCAAGGTTTGCAAGCATTCCGAAAACGTTGGTCCATGGCGATCAAGGGTTCGGCTTTCTGGCCCACCAGCCCTTGACCCTCAGTATGGGCCATTTAATTCGGGTTAAGGCGCAGAGTCGGTTGGGTCATTGCCATGGCACAGCTTTGCCAAAGCCACAAACTCCGCCACCGACACCTCTTGGGCACGGCGTTGGACATCAAAGTCGGCAGCCACACCCTTTTGCTGCAGCCATGCGCCCAAGGTGTGGCGCAACAGTTTGCGCCGCTGACCAAAGGCCACCCGGACCAGTTCTGACAGCATGGGCCAAGGCACATCGACCACATCGGCCAGGGGCACCATGCGCACCACCGCACTGTCCACTTTCGGCGGGGGGTGAAATGCGCCTGGCGCCACATCGAGCACCTTTTCCATTTTGTAGCGTGCTTGCAGCATGACACTCAGGCGCCCATAGTCTGCACTGTGGGGGGCTGCCACCATGCGCTCGACCACCTCTTTTTGCAACATGAAGTGTTGGTCTTGCACCACCGCCACATGGTCGAGCAAGTGAAACAAAATGGGCGTGGAGATGTTGTAGGGCAAGTTGCCCACCACCCGCAGCTGGGGAGCGTTGAGGCGCTGGGCCAATTCGGTGAAATTGACCTGCAACACATCCGCCTCGGTCACGCTCAATTGGGTGTGGCCGCGCAACTCACGGGCCAAGTCGCGGTCGATTTCGATCACCTGCAAATGTCCCAGGCGCTCGACCAAGGGCTGGGTCAAAGCGGCCCAGCCAGGGCCAATCTCGACCATGGCTTGCCCGGCTTGCGGTGCAATGGCACTGACGATGTCTTCAATGACCGCGCGATCGGTCAAAAAGTGCTGGCCAAAGCGCTTGCGCGGCGCGTTCGGGTGGGCCATGCTCAAAGTGGGTCGTCGCGGTATTCGACGTAAGAGCGCCCTCGGGTCTCTTGGGCCCAGGCGCGGTAGCTGTCTTCCAGCTTTTGTTCGCGCAAGATGTTGCGGGCCAATTCGCGTTGCTCTTTGACACTCAACTCGGCCTGGCGGCGCTCCATGACCTGAATGAGGTGAACGCCAAAGCGGGTGACCACTGGGGGCGAGGTTTGCCCAGGGGCCAACTTGTTCATGGCCTCTTCAAACTCTGGCACAAACATGCCCGGTCCGGCCCAACCCAAGTCGCCCCCGGAAGCGGCACTGCCGTCTTGCGAATGCAAGCGCGCCAGGGTGGCAAATTCGGCTCGCCCACTGTCGATCTGGGTTTTGAACTCTTGCATGCGTGCCCGCGCCGCATTCGGGCTGAGTTGTTCACCCGGGCGCAACAAGATATGGCGCGCCCGGGTTTGAGGAACGGTCAATGTGGAAGCCTGCGGTTGACGGCGCTCGACAAGCTTAAGGATGTGAAAGCCCGCCCCCGAAGGCACGGGTCCGGCCAATTGGCCCACCGCCAAACCTTTGACCGCATCGATGAACAAACTGGGGTAGCGCTGGGCGGGGCGCAAGCCCATCATGCCGCCCGTGGCTTTGTCGGACGCGTCTGAGTTTTCACGCGCCAAGGCCTCAAAGTCGGTTCCCGTTTTGAGTTTTTCCACCAGCGACTGCGCCCGCAACCGCACCGCTTGGCGCTGCGCATCGGTGGCTTCGTCTGGCACCGCCAACAAAATATGGCCCAAGGCCAAAACGGGGTCCGCTTCCTGGCTGGTTTTGATGCGCTCGGCCAGCAGCTTGTCGATTTCAGGCTCGGTGATGCGGATGCGCGCATTGACCTCGCGCTCGCGCAAGCGCTGCAAGGTCAGTTGCTGGCGCAAGTCGGCGCGAAATTGCGACAGGCTCATGCCTTGTTGCACCAAACGTTCGCGGAAAGCCTCCATGCTCACCCCATTTTGGGTGGCCATGCCTTGCTCGGCTTGTTCGAGAATGCTGTCTTCAATCCGAATGCCCAGGTCTTGCGCCAATCGCAGTTGGGCCCGCTCATCGATCAAGCGCTCCAACACCTGGCGCACCAACACTTCGCGGCGAGGGACAAAGCTGCCCTGTTGCTGTTGCATCTGCTGCACAGTCTGTTCGACTTGCTGCTGCAACTCTTGGTTGGTGATGGGTTCAGAGTCGACCACCGCCACAATAAAGTCTGAAGACCGTGCACCCGAGGTGTTGGCGTTTGTCGGATTGAGCGCCGGGCCCAACGCGGGGCCACCCAGGCGAAGTCCCTGGGCCATGCACACCGTGTTGACGCACAAAGCCATGGCGCATGCCAAGCGAATCACCCAAAACTGAAGCAAAGAATTTGTATGTTCACTCATATTGACCGAATCGGCTTGGAAAGCCCCCGTAGTCGCGCAAGTTTTGATAGCGTGGCACGTAATCCCTGAACACACCGGTGATATTGGAGCCCACACGGGACATCCCAGAAAACTCCATTTGGAACATGACCCGCTGAACCGCTCGGTCGGCCGTCAACTGGTACCGGTCCAACGCAATTCGCGTCAACCAACAGCCGGCATCGTATTCGACCCCCAGCAACGCATCGACCAACCGCGACTCTTGTTGGTTGTAGTTCAAACGCCCCACAGTGTACCAACGGCCTTCGCTGGCGCCCAAGCTGTTGTCTGCGCTGGCGCTGGCAGAAAACAGGTTTTGCAAGGGCCACTGCCAACTGGTATCGACAAACTCGCCACCGGCCGCGCCCACGGCATCGGCTTTGTAACGGTAGGCCATGTTCAAAACCCGATACGGCCCGGGTCGGTAGCGCGCGCCCAACGTGGAGCGCACCATGCGCGCAGCGTCCGGGCTGTATTGCAGGGCCGAGTCCAACGCCCACGCATTGACCAATTGCAAATTGGTGCCGGCCAAGGTGTCGCTGAGCTGCTCGGTGGCCGCCACGCCGCCGGGCAACACCACCTCTTGCGCGCGCAAGCGATAGCGCTGCGCCAACACAAAACGAGCCCGCTCTGCACCCGACTGCGGGTCCAAAAACCGCGATGTGGCGCCCGTGGTCACCTGGTGGCTGTCTGAAATGCGGTCATACCCAGTGAAGGCGTTTTCCGTGAAGATGGTGGCGATATTGAAGTCGTAACTGGCCGAGTCGTAATTGGGCAGGCTGTTTTGGTCTTTGAACGGGGTGTTGACATAAAAGATGCGCGGCTCCAAGGTTTGCACCCAGTTCACATCAAACAGCCGTGTGGGTCGCTCAAACACCGCGCCCGCATCCAGGCTGTAGCCGGGCACCACCACCGAGGCATTGCGCACGCCCGTGCTGGCCAAGGCCTGGTCAAACTGATACGTACGGGCATTCAAGGTGAGCTTGGGCGTGACGGCGCCGTAAGGCGTGATCCACGACTGCGCCACTTGCACTTGGCTGACCATGCGCTGTGCGTTGTCATTGGTCAGGCTCAAAAACTCGCGATTGGACTGAAAGCGCGTCATCTCCCCCAGAAGCTGCACATCCAGGCCTGAAGGGTAGGCCCAGCGGTATTGGCCGCTCAACTTGGGCACCATGTCGTAAGGCGGTGTGATGGGGGTGCTGGTGTCTTGCAAGGTTTGCCAGCGCAGCGTTCTGAATTGCGAGGTCAGGCCACCACTGGCATAGGCCACGTTGGCGTCGGCCGGCAACAAGCGCAAGGCGCCGTTGATGTTGTTGCGCGGAAAGTCTTTCCAATAGTTGTCGTCACTCACCCGGTTGATGTTCAAGCCCAATTGCACCGGCCCCAAGCGGGCCGAGCGGGTGTCGAGCGTGCCTTGGTGCAGCAAGGAGGTGCCCCACCGCGTCGCACCGCCCAAACGGTCATAGGGCATCACATCCAGCTTGGCCGTTCCCTGAAACGGGGGCAGCACGCTCTCCAGATACCGAAACTCGCCCGATAAATTCAGGCCCCGCTCGGTCATTAGGCGCGGCGTGATCAACAAGTCCCGATTGGGCGCGATGTTCCAGTAGTACGGTTGCGAATAGGTGAAGCCATCGATGCTATTGGTCTCGATGGTCGGCGGCAGCAAGCCCGATCGGCGCTGGCTGGTCATGGGAAAGGCAAATGAGGGCACACGCACCACGGCGGTGTCTTTGAAGTACAAAGCGCCATTGGTCACCTCGGCATCGCCTTTTTCGCTGTCCAAGCTCAACCGATCGGCCCGGATCAGCCAATCCGGCAACCAACTCGGGCCTGGCTTGCGCCGACAAGTGGTGTAGTCGCCTTGGTGAATGACGGCGCGCTTTTCATCCAAAAAATCCACCCGCTTGGCCCGTCCGTGCCCTTGGCTGCGCAACAACTGGTAACTGGGTTCGGTGATGCTGCCCTCAAACGCCTCTATTTTCAAATCCAGGTCGGGGCCTTCAAACACATTGCCGGCTTGGTTGATGCGCACATTTCCACGGGCGCGGGCCACGTCAGTGGGCTGAAAATAATCAATCCGCTCGGCGCGGATCAAGGTATCGGCCCGGCGCAGTTGCACGTCTCCCAGCATGAGCAAATCCAAATCCGGCCGCCCCGACAAATGATCGGCTTGGATGAACAGGGGCTGCAGCGCTCGGTTTTGGGCCGGCACCAGCAAGGGCAACAGGCTGCTGGGCTTGAGCACCGGCGCGCCCAGCTCAGGCTGGGGCAGCGGCGACTGCGCCAAAGCCACACCCATGCACAGCCCCGCTGAAACGGCCCATAAGGCTTGGTGAGCATGTTTGGCTTTAAAAGGGAGGCGGGCGTTCATGTTGGGGGCGTTCAAGCCGTGATGGACACATGCGACAACCGGCCAGGCGGCCCAGCTCGCAGCACCGGCACAGGTTTGTAGAATGGATTATCCATGAGCACCCCCACCATCGAAGCCGACCAAACCCCGGGCACATCCAGCCAGGTGCAGTGGACAGATGCGGCGCGCCAAGCCCATTTTGGGCATTGGTTGAACACCCTGGCCATGGGCCATGGTCTGCATCTCCCCAGTTTGCGGGTGGCCTCGGCCGACGCCAGTTTCAGGCGCTACTTTCGCGTCGACACCCACCAGGGCAGCTTGATCGTGGTGGACGCCCCGCCAGCGCACGAAAACTGTGCAGCTTTCGTCAAAGTGGCCGGCTTGATGCTGGCTGCGGGCTTGAACGTACCTCAGGTGCTCGATTGGCAGCGCGAACACGGCTTCATGCTGCTGACCGATTTGGGCCAACACACCTGGATGCAGCAACTTGATGCCAGCCAAGCCCCCCAACACCTGGGCGACTTTGGGCGCGCCATCGATGCCTTGATCGGCTGGCAAAGCGCCAGCCAAGTCAACGTGTTGCCACCCTATGACCCAGCCTTGTTGATGCGCGAATTGCAACTCTTCCCCGATTGGTACGTGGCGCAACACCGCGGTCTCACGTTGAGCGATGCAGAGCGTCAAACCTTGGACCACGCCTTTGCCACCATCGTGGCGCGCAACTTATCGGTGCCCCAGGTGTATGTGCACCGCGACTTCATGCCACGCAACCTGATGCTGCCGCCCGATCCGCAAGAGCGACGCCTGGGGGTGCTGGACTTTCAAGACGCGGTGTTCGGACCCATCACCTACGACATCGCCAGCCTGATGCGCGACGCTTTCATATCTTGGGACGAAGCCTTTGTATTGGACGTCACCGTGCGGTATTGGGAACGCGCCAGGCAACAAGGCTTGCTGGGCACGGGTGAGCTGTCGACCGATTTCGGCCTGTTTTGGCGCGAAGTGGAATGGATGGGCTTGCAGCGCCACCTCAAAGTGGCGGGCATCTTTGCCCGCCTGGGCCTGCGCGACCACAAACCCAAATACCTGGCCGACACGCCGCGCTTCATGGCCTATATCCGGGCCACCTGCAGCCGCTACCGCGAACTCTTTCCCTTGCTGCGCTTGATCGACCGCATCGAAGGCCAATCCGGCGTCAGCGGCTACGCTTTTGGCCGGGTCTGACGGCCCGCCCACCACTGGCCGACCCCGTGCCCCGTTTTTTCCACCCCGACCCCTTGGTCGCCCAGACCTGTGTGTCTTTGGCACCGGCCGCGGCACGCCACGCTCAGGTTTTGCGCTTGCAGCCCGGCGACGAGGTTCGCTTGTTCAATGGCGCGGGCGGGGAATGGACGGCTCAAGTTGAACACATGGGCCGCAAAGAGGTGACGGTGAACATCATCATGCACCAAGCCATTGAGCGCGAGGCACACAACCACGTGGTGCTGGCCGTGGGCATGCCCGCCAATGAGCGCATGGACTGGTTGATTGAAAAGGCCACCGAGCTGGGCGTGGCGCGCTTGGTGCCACTGATGACCGAACGCAGTGTTTTGCGTTTGCATGCAGACCGGGCGCTCAAGCGCCAAGCCCATTGGCAAGCACAGGCGCTGGCCGCATGCGAGCAATGCGGCCGCAACCGCCCCCCCACCATTGACCTGCCGCAAAGTTTGGGCCAGTTTCTCGCGCAGGACCTCGGGCCGACGGCCAAACGGCTGTTGTCGCTGGCCCCGAGCGCAACACCCACCCACACCGCCAACTCCCACGTGACCGTGCTCAGTGGTCCCGAAGGGGGTTTGAGCAGCGCTGAAGAGGCTTTGGCCCTGGCCGCGGGTTTTGTACCCTGGCAACTGGGCCCGCGCATTTTGCGCGCAGAGACTGCCGCCTTGGCCGCATTGACTTTGTGTGCTGAGACTGCCCCCATGTGATTTCTCCCTTGGCTCATTTATCCGCGTTCTATTACAAAGAAAGAAAACCATGAACCGACACCTGTGGCTGCTGACCTTGGCACAAGGCCTGTTTTTCACCAACAACGTCACCTTCATCGCCATCAATGGATTGGTGGGCTTGAGCCTGGCCCCGGTCGGCTGGATGGCCACCTTACCCGTGATGGGCTATGTGGTGGGCAGCGCCCTGAGTGCGGCCGTGGTCTCACGCACCCAAGCCCTGTGGGGGCGCAAAAAGTCGTTTCAAATGGGTTTGGTCGTGGCCTTCTTCTCCTGTGCCCTGGCCTTGTGGGCAGTGATGCACCAATGGTTTTGGCTGCTGGTGTTGGCCACCTTCATCGCCGGCTACTACAGCGCCAATGCGCAGCTGTATCGGTTTGCAGCCGCCGAGCTGTCCCCCCTGGAAGGGCGCGAAAAAGCCGTGTCATGGGTCATGGCCGGTGGCTTGATGGGCGCCATCGTCGGGCCCAACCTGGCCAATCAAACCAAGAACTTGTTGGGCGTGCCGTTTGCGGGGGCCTACTTGAGTTTGATGGGTGTGGCCGTGCTGGCCTGGCTGGTGATTGACAGAATTGACTTTGGACCCACACCCCCCTCACCGCCCGCAGGTCATGTACAACGCTCGTGGGGCAGTCTGATGCAACAACCCGTGTTTTTTGTGGCCGCCTTGAGCGCGGCCTTGGGCTATGGGGTGATGAACCTGCTCATGGCCGCCACCCCCCTGGCCATGCAAAACTGCGGCATTGGTTTCAGTGACACCGCCTGGGTACTTCAGTGGCATGTGATCGGCATGTTTGCGCCGGGGTTTTTCACCGGTCACCTGATCAAACGGTTTGGCGCTTTGCCCGTGATGGGGGTGGGTGTGTTGCTCAACTTTGTTTGCGTGGCCATCGCATTGAGCGGCATCGAAGTGCAACAGTTTTTGATCGCCATGCTGCTGCTGGGCGTGGGCTGGAACTTCTTGTTCACCGGCAGCACCACCTTGTCGATGCAAGGTTACGCGCCAGAGGACAAGCACCGGGCACAAGCGGTACTTAACTTTTGCGTGTTTGCCACCATGGCGGTGACATCGTTTGCCTCCGGGGCATTGGTCACCACATCGGGCTGGGATTGGCTGAACCTGGGCTCTTTGCTGCCCATTGGGGTCACCGGCCTGGCGTTGTTGTGGCTGGCCCGGCATATGCACAACAACAAACCACAAATCGCTTAAAGCCGGTCTGCGCTCACTGAAACGTGAACACCGCCGTGGCGGCGCGCCAATTGGGCCAGTGGCGAATCACACGCCCCTGGTGCAAGCCAAATGCGTCGGTGATGCGCAAGTTATTTTTTTGCGCCAGCAGGGCAAAGTCGCTGTAAGTGCCAACCCGAATATTGGGCGTGTCGTACCACTGATAAGGCAGGCGCTTGGTCACCGGCATGCGCCCGGTCAGCACACTCCAGCGGTTGGGCCAATGGGCAAAGTTGGGAAAGGCCACCACGCCCATGCGCCCCACACGGGCGGTCTCGCGCAGCATCGTCTCGGCATTGCGCAGGTGTTGCAGGGTGTCAATTTGCAGCACCACATCGAACGACTGGTCTTCAAACATGCTCAAGCCCTGCTCCAGGTTGAGCTGAATCACCGACACACCGCGCTGCACGCAAGCCAACACATTGGCGTCGTCTATTTCCACGCCGTAGCCGGTGCACCCACGCTCAGATTGCAAAAGGCTCAGGAACGCCCCATTGCCGCAGCCCAGGTCCAGCACCCGGCTGCCGCGCGGCACCAAATTGGCCAGGGCTTGCATCACTTGGGGATCGCTCACAGGGCCACCTCTTGCAAAGACATTTGTGCAAAATAACTGCGCACCAAAGCCAAGTAGCGGGCATCGTCGAGCAAAAACGCATCGTGCCCATGGGGCGCATCGATTTCCGCATAGCTGACCGCGCTGCGGTTGTTGAGCAAGGCGCGCACCATCTCACGGCTGCGCGCTGGAGAAAAGCGCCAATCGGTGCTGAAGCTGACCAACAAAAAGGCGGCCTTGGCGCGCGCCAAGGCGGCGTTCAAGTCGCCGCCAAATTCCCGCGCTGGGTCAAAGTAATCCAGCGCGCGGGTGATGAGCAAATACGTATTGGCGTCAAAGTATTCGCTGAATTTGTCACCCTGGTAGCGCAAATAGCTCTCGATCTGAAACTCCACGTCCTGGGTGGAATAACGGTAAGCCTGATCGGTTGCCACCTGCAAGCGACGACCAAATTTTTCGTTCATCACATCGTCGCTGAGGTAGGTGATGTGGCCCAACATGCGGGCAATGCGCAAACCGCGTTTGGGCACCACGCCATGGGCATAAAAATGACCCCCATGAAAGTCCGGATCAGTGACGATGGCCCTGCGGGCCACCTCATTGAAAGCAATGTTTTCGGCGTTCAAATTGGGCGCGCTGGCAATGACCAGCGCGTGCCGGACCCGGTCTGGGTATTGCAAGGTCCAGCTGAGGGCTTGCATGCCGCCCAAACTGCCACCCATCACCGCGGCGAGTTGCTGGATGCCCAAGGCATCCAGCAAGCGGGCCTGTGAGTTGACCCAGTCCTCCACCGTGACCACGGGGAAGTCCGCACCATAAATGCGCCCGGTCTCAGGATTGACATGCATGGGACCGGTGGAGCCAAAGCAAGAGCCCAGATTGTTCACGCCGATGACAAAGAAGCGATTGGTGTCCAGGGGCTTGCCCGGACCCACCATGTTGTCCCACCAACCTTCGCTTTTGTCTTGGCCGGGATAAACACCGGCCACATGGTGCGAGGCGTTGAGCGCGTGACAAATCAAGACCGCATTGCTGCGCTGCGCGTTGAGTTGGCCGTAGGTTTCATAAGCCAGTTGGTAAGGCCCCAGCGTCAAACCACTCTTCAAACCCAAGGCTTGGGTGAATGGCAGGGTATGGGTGTGGGCAATCAGGGTCATGGAGCACTTTGGGTCAGCCTTGACGGCGCCCGAAGCAGTCCGTTTTTAGCTGAATTTATTGACGCGCCCGCAATCTCAAGCAAATCGGCGCTTGTAATCATTTTAGCCAAGGCGAAAGGTAAGATTCTTTTTGCCAGATCTTCTGGGTGCACGCATCGGTCGTTCACTTCACCGCGCCACGCTGACCCATAAAGCACATTTTGCATAAAAATAAGCCAAGCTCGGTTTTGAGTTCTAATGTTTACACTTTGTTGTAGAATATGCCACATAACTGATAAATTCCATGAAATTAACATCATCAGCCCTCTTTTTTCTGATCGCTTTTAATGGATTAGGCGGTTTGGCAACCCATGCCTGGGGACAAGCCTTGCCCGGGCAAGGGGCCTTGCCCCCGTTGATGGCGGAGGCCTTGGCGCGCCATCCCCAGGTGCGCATGCAACAAGCCCTGGCTTCTGCTGCAGGCATTGATGTGGACAGCGCACGCTGGCAATACTTTCCGACTCCATCGGTGAGCATGGAGCGGGCCAACTCCACCAACGACCCGGCCTTGGTCAACCGCGATGACCCGGTCACCACCGTGCGGCTGAGCCAGCCCATTTGGACCGGCGGCAAGCTCGCAGCCAATGTGACACGGGCCACCGAACTCAAACAAAGCAAAGAATCCGCCGTGCAAGAGGTGCGCCAACAACTGTCCTTGCGTGTGTTGCAAGCCTATACAGATTGGCAATTGGCCCATTTGCGCGGCAAGGCCTTTGAAGACAGCCTGCAAGCCCAAAAGAAACTGTTGGGGCAGGTGGAGCGTCGCTTGGGCGCGGGCGCCGCCACCGAAGCTGATGTGTTGTTGTCCCAGAGCCGGATCGAGTCTACCCAAGCTGACTTGTTTGGCATCGAGTCGCAAAAAGCCTCAGCCCTGGCGCGCTTGAGTGAGTTGCTGGCCCGGCCCGTCTTGTCGCCCGAGCTCGCCGCCGCACTCAGCCCCGCTTTGCCTCTTGAGGGTGATGACACCGCGTGGATGGGCAAGGCACAAAGCAACAGCCCCGCCATCCAGCGCTTACAAGCCCAGGCCTTGGCCACCGAGGCTGAAGTCACCGCTGCTCGGGCCGATATGTTTCCTCAACTGAGTTTGCGCTTTGAACGCCAAAATGGCAGCTTTACTTACCTGAACTACGGCACCGTTGATCGGGTGTATCTCAGCGTCTCCTCTCAAGTCGGTGCAGGGTTGTCCAGCTTCACGCAGCAACAGTCGGCTCAGATGCGCCTGGCCGCCGCCCAAACCGAAGTCGAAACGGAGCGCCAAAACCTCAGCGAGCAAGTGCGCAACGATTTGACCTTGTACCGCAATTTGTCGGTGCGCATCCCCTCCTTGAGCGCATCTTTGCGTTCGACCCGTCAGATTCAAGAAGCCTGGGAGCGCCAGTTTTTGGCGGGGCGCAAAAGTTGGCTGGAGGTCATGAATGCCGTGCGCGAAATTCAACAAGCCGAAAGCCAACTGATCGAGGCCCAAACCAATCAAATGCAGTTGAGTTGGCGCCTGACCATTTTGGCCGACGGTGGGCCCCGCTTGCCCACAGCCGCCCGCTAAAACCCCCCGCAAGAAAAGCACGCCATGAACACGCTCTACATGACTTTGATGCGTTTGAACGCATTGCAAAACACCGCCAGCGACCGTTTGGCCTTGGTAGAGGCGGTCGACTCGGCCTACAAGTTGGTGACCACCGCCAGCGACGCTGAGCTCGATCCTCAAAGCGTGCTCAACACCATCAGCACACACTTGCAAGCGCCACGCTTCAAGTCCGTGCGCCAACTCGACCCTGCCGCCATGCCGGTGCTGGTGCACGATGCACAAAAAGGGTTTGCTCTGGTGCGTGGTTTGAATGCGCGCCAACAATGGGTGATCGAGCGCTTTGATGACGAGCAGAAAAAATGGTCCGAAGAGGTGCTCGAAGGCAAACCCCAGGGGCGCTTTTTTCGCGGTTTAGCCGCCAAGCCTTTTGAGGCCCACCGCAGCCCCGTGTTTCGCATCATCACCAATGAGATGTGGCGTTCTAAATCCATCTTCACAGAGATTTTGATTGGCAGCATCGTCATCAACTTGATTGCCTTGGCCAGCTCTTTTTTCAGCATGCAGGTCTACGACCGCGTGGTGCCCACCGGTGCGGTACAAACCCTGCTCGCACTGACCATGGGCTTGATGATTGCCATTTTGTTTGAGCTGCTGCTCAAGCATTTGCGCAGCCACTTTTATAAGTCCTTGATCGACAGCGTCGACCAACGCTTGGCGCGCGCCACCTACATGCGGTTTTTGCAAATTCGCTTGGACCAGCTGCCCCGCAGCGTGGGCAGCTTGGCCTCGCAACTGCGCGGCTATGAATCAATCCGCTCCTTTCTCACAGCCATCACCACCCAAATGGCGGTGGACGCACCCTTTGCGATTGTCTTTTTAATACTGATCGGCATCTTGGGTGGGCCTTGGTTGGCGGCCATTCCATTGGCCTTTTTGTTTTTGTCATTGGCCATGGGGTTTTACTTCAAAAGCAAATCCGATCGGCTCGCTGAGGTGGTTTACCTGGCCAGCAACTTCAAAACCGGCTTGCTGGTCGAGAGCATCGAGGGGGCAGAGACCATCAAGTCTGGCCAGTCGGGCTGGCGCATGTTGCAGCGCTGGATGAACTCCACTGACGAGGCGCGCAGCAGTGAGTTGGAAATGCGCACGGTGACCGAGAACGCGCAGCACATCACAGCGGCTTTTCAGCAGGTTTCTTACGCTTTGCTGGTGGCCACTGGCGCATTGATGGTCAGCCGCGGCGAGGTGACCATGGGCGGCTTGATTGCGTGCAGCATTTTGTCGGGCCGCGTGCTCACGCCCATTGCCGGTCTTCCCGCGCTGTACTTGCAATGGTCCAACACCAAGGTATCCGTGAAGATGCTCAACTCCCTTTGGAGCTTGCAAGACGACCACCACGGTGTGGACACGCCCGTGATGCCCGACAGCATCCATGGCGCATACCGTTTTGAGAATGTGACCTCCAGTTATGGTGGCGCACGCCTGGCTTTATCAGCGCCCCAATTGCAAATCCGCTCCGGCGAAAAAATTGGTGTCTTGGGCCCCATTGGCGCGGGCAAAACCACCCTGTTGCGCTTGCTCAGCGGTATGTATGCCCCGCAACAAGGCCGGATTTTTTTGGACGATTTGGACTTGGGCCACATCCACAAAGGCGTGCTTTCCGAACACATCGGTTATTTGCAACAAGACGGTCGCTTGTTTGCGGGCAGCTTGCGCGAAAACCTGACCTTGGGATTGGTGGTACCTGATGATTCGCGCATCTTGGCTGCGGCTGAACGCACAGGCTTGCTGCAGTCGGTGATCCAATCACACCCCGAGGGGCTGCAGCAAAAAATTTCCGAGGGCGGCTTGGGCTTGTCTGGCGGTCAAAAACAATTGGTCAATTTAACCCGTGTTGTTTTGCGCGAGCCCACCATCTGGTTGCTCGACGAGCCCACCTCCAATGTGGACAAAGCCACCGAGCAGCGCATCATTCAAATGTTGGCCGAAACCCTCAAGCCCACAGACACCTTGATCTTGGTCACCCATAAGCCAGAGTTATTGGTGTTGGTTCAGCGTTTGCTGATCGTGGCGCAAGGTCAGGTGGCCCTGGACGGACCGCGCGATGACGTGCTGCGGCGCTTGCAATCCAATACCCCAGCGACCCAAGGAGCCTCCGCATGAGTTATGCCGACCAACACAGAAGCTGGCCGATGATTTCGATCTTGTCCGCTGGGTTTGCCGCTTTGGCGTTTTGGGCCTCACATTCAGAACTGGATCAACTGGTGCGGGCCACCGGCCAGGTGATTCCCGATGCGCGCACCCAAATTATCCAAGCCGCAGATGGCGGCGTGCTGTTTGCACTGAACGTTCAAGAAGGCCAAGCGGTCAAAGCGGGCCAAACCCTGGCGGTGCTGGAAAAAGAGCGGGCCCAAGCGGGCTTCAAGGAGGTGGTGGCGCGGGTGGCTTCGCTGCGCGCCATTTTGGACCGCACATCTGCCGAAATCTCGCAAAAACCTTTGGCTTTCAACCGACAAAGTGCCGCCTTTCCAGAGTTCACCACGGCCCAGGCGGGCTTGTACATGCAACGCAAAAAAACACTGGACGAAGAGTTGGGTTACCTGAACGAAGCTTTGGCCAATGCCAAGGAAGAGCTGGACATGAACCAAAAGCTGATGAAGACGGGCGACACCAGCCGGCTTGACCTGTTGCGCTCTGAGCGCCAGGTCACCGACTTGGCCGGGCGCATCAGTGCCACCCGGAACCGCTATCTGCAGGAATCGCGACAAGACGCCAGCAAGGCCGAAGAAGAACTGGCCACCACCCAACAAAAACTCAATGAGCGTCAAAGCATCTTGAACCACACCGATTTGACATCCCCCGTGGGCGGTGTGGTGAAGTACCTGCGCATCAACACCATCGGTGGGGTTTTGCGCCCAGGAGACGAGTTGATGCAAATCGCGCCTACCGACGGCGGCTTCTTTGTCGAAGGCCGAGTCACCCCCAGTGACGTGGGCAGCTTGAAGCTCGGCCTGCCGGTGACGGTTCGGGTGGATGCCTTTGACTATTCCATTTACGGCACCCTCAAAGGCCGCTTGACCCACATCAGCCCCGACACCTTGAGCGAACAAGGCAGTCGCGGCGAGACCAATGTGTTTTACCGCATCCAGGTGCGCCTAGACGCCGACCAGTCTCACAACCCCCGCGCGCAAGACATTGTCATCAAGTCAGGCATGACCACCAGCCTAGACATCCGCACCGGCGAGCGCACGGTGCTGCAATACCTGATCAAACCCATTTTCAAGGCCTTCCAAGGGGCCATGACCGAGCGCTGACCCCGACACACACCATTTTGGTGTGGTTTTTGCTTGCATTTGGTGCGATGTGCTTTTTGATCCGAAAAGCGCACCCAAACAAAGCATTTATATGGGGGCTTGCGCATGGACGCACCAAAAACGAGCGCTGATGCACTGTTTATTCTCTTGGGCGCCATCATGGTTTTGGCCATGCACGCCGGTTTTGCATTTCTAGAGTTGGGCACGGTGCGCAAAAAGAACCAGGTCAATGCCCTGGTCAAGATCTTGGTTGATTTTTGTGTATCAGCCTTGGCTTATTTTGTGGTCGGCTTTGGCGTGGCCTATGGCACAGGGTTTTGGGTTTCGGCCGAGTCCTTGGTGGCCCAAAACGGCTACGAGTTGGTGAAGTTTTTCTTTTTATTGACCTTTGCGGCCGCCATTCCGGCCATCATCTCCGGTGGCATTGCCGAGCGCGCCAAGTTTTGGCCTCAATTGATGGCCACCGCCGTTTTGGTGGGGTTTGTTTACCCACTGTATGAAGGGGTTGCCTGGAACCAGAAATGGGGCATCCAGGCTTGGTTGCTGACCCACACCGGCGCGGAGTTTCATGACTTTGCAGGCTCGGTGGTGGTGCATGCCATGGGCGGTTGGCTGGCCTTGCCGGCAGTGATATTGCTGGGCGCGCGCAGCAACCGCTACCGAAAGGACGGCGCCGTTTCTGCGCACCCGCCTTCGAGCATTCCTTTTTTGGCCTTGGGCGCATGGATTTTGATCGTGGGTTGGTTTGGTTTTAACGTGATGAGCGCCCAAACCCTGGACAAAATGACGGGCCTGGTGGCCGTCAACTCCTTGATGGCCATGGTTGGCGGCACCTTGGCGGCATTGGCGATGGGCAAAAACGACCCGGGCTTCGTGCACAACGGCCCGTTGGCAGGCTTGGTCGCGGTGTGTGCCGGATCTGACGTCATGCACCCCATGGGCGCACTGGTGGTCGGTGCCGTGGCGGGTGTGGTTTTCGTGATCATGTTTACCCTGACGCAAAACCGCTGGAAGATTGACGATGTGCTGGGGGTTTGGCCCCTGCATGGTTTGTGCGGCACCTGGGGCGGGGTGGCGGCAGGTATTTTTGGTTTGCCCGCCTTGGGTGGTTTGGGCGGGGTCAGCTGGCAAGCCCAGGTGTTGGGCACCTTGTTGGGGGTCGTGTGGGCTTTGGTGGCCGGCACCGTGGTTTATGGCTTGCTCAAAATGACCATGGGCTTACGGCTCAGCCCCGAAGAAGAGTTTGAGGGGGCCGACTTGAGCATCCACCACATCAGTGCCAGCCCAGAAAGAGAAGCCTCCTGGTGAGGGTTTACCCTAGAGTGTGGTTTTTTTGGGTGCTTTTGGAATGATGAGGCATATTAAGTTTGCACTTTTCATCTTCCTGACCCACATAATGCATTTGCTTATGTCTTTCAATAAGACAAAAGTGGTTTGGGTGATCGGTCAGTTTCGCGCCTCCGCTTCCTTTGTGTTGTGCTTTCGGGACCCCATCGCTTGTTTTTTAGTGTTTTTTAGGAGTCCCTAGCATGGGCAACAAACTGTACGTGGGCAATTTGCCGTACACG
>CAMDJU010000016.1 GCA_945900695.1 Bordetella parapertussis
AAAGAATTGGGTGTGGGCACGGGTGTGGTGATTATTGAAGACGGCACCATCCTGACCAATTTCCATGTGATCTCCAACGCCCAGCGCTTGGAGGTGACTTTTTTCGATGGCTTGGAGTCGCCCGCCTTGGTGATATCGACCATGCCCGAAAACGACTTGGCGGTGATCAAGCCGCAAAAAATCCCTGATGATTTGCAACCCGCCACCATGGGCTCGAGCAGCAACCTGCAACCCGGCGACGAGGTGGTGGCGGTTGGGTTTCCATTTGGCATTGGCCCATCGGTATCGGCCGGTGTGGTCTCGGGCCTGAACCGATCCTTCCATCCCGAGGGCAAGATGCCCATGAAGGGCTTGATCCAATTTGATGCGGCCGCCAATCCCGGCAATTCGGGCGGGCCGCTGGTCAACCTCTCGGGCGAGGTGGTGGGCATCGTGACCGCCATCTTGAACCCGACCTCGGCGCGCACCTTCATTGGCATTGGCTTTGCTGCCACCATGGAGAGTGCGGGCAGCGCTGTGGGCATTCCCCCTTTTTGACACGGAGAAAAACCGACATGAATCCCAGCGAATGGAACCGAGGCGTCAGCGCCGACCCCAATCACGATACCGCTGCCTTGATGGAGCGGGTGTTGTACGAAGTCAAGCGCGTGGTGGTCGGGCAAGATCATTTTTTGGAGCGCATGCTGGTGGCCATCTTGGCCCAGGGCCATTTGCTCATCGAGGGCGTGCCCGGCTTGGCCAAAACGCTCACTGTCAACACCCTGGCCAAGACCATTCGGGGCAGTTTCAAGCGCATCCAGTTCACCCCCGATTTGCTGCCCGCCGACTTGGTGGGCACGCGCATGTACAGCCAAAAAACCAGCGAGTTCAGCACTGTTTTGGGCCCGGTGTTTGCCAACCTGTTGCTGGCCGATGAGATCAACCGCGCCCCGGCCAAGGTGCAAAGCGCCTTGTTGGAGGTGATGCAAGAGCGCCAAGTCACCATCGCCGGCGAAACCCACAAAGTACCCACACCGTTTTTGGTGATGGCAACCCAAAACCCGATTGAAACCGAGGGCACTTACCCGCTGCCTGAGGCCCAGGTGGACCGATTCATGATGAAGGTGTTGGTTGGCTATCCCCAGGAGGATGAGGAGTTTGTCATCGTGCAACGGGTGATTGGTCAGGCCATTGAGGTGGCCGCCGTGACCAGCACCGATCAAATCGCGCAGTTGCAAAAAACCTGCCGCCAAGGCTATGTCGACCCCAGCCTGATCCAGTTTGCGGTCAAGTTGGTGTCGGCCACGCGCCACCCCGAGCGCTTTGGCTTGGCCGATTGGTCGCGCTTCATCACCTTTGGGGCCAGCCCTCGCGCCACCATTGCTTTGATTGAAGGCGCTCGTGCGCTGGCGTTTTTGCGAGGGCGCAGTTACGCCTTGCCCCAAGATGTACTGGACTTGGTGCCCGATGTGTTGCGCCACCGCTTGGTGTTGTCCTACGAGGCTTTGTCCGAGGGCTTGACCCCAGAGGCCATCATTGCGCAAATTTTGCAAGCCGTGCCCGTGCCCGACAAACCTTTGGACAGCCATGTTCGGACTGCGCCGGCGGCTTGAGGCCTGGCGCGGCCGCCCCAGCCAGCCCAGCGATGCCCAGGCTCTTGCACACGGTGAGGTGGCGGCTGGAGTTGGGTCCCTGGACCCGGCGCTGATCGCTCGCGGCGGCGCTGCTGTGGCGGGGGTGGGTCTGGCTTCTGGCGTTGTAGCCGATGCCCCAGCCAACGTCGCACCAGGGAGACCACCCGCACCCGATGCCACGCGCCAGGCTGAGGCATTGATGCGGCGCTTGGAGTGGACGGTGATGCGGCGCTTGGACGGCCAGTTGCAAGGCGACTACCGCACTTTGTTTCGCGGTGCGGGCTTGATGCTGGCCGATTTGCGCGAGTACCAAGCGCACGATGATGTGCGCCACATTGACTGGAATGTCACCGCCCGCATGCAAACCCCCTATGTGCGCGAGCACCAAGAAGACCGTGAGATGGCGGCTTGGTTTTTGATTGATTTGTCGCGCTCGGTGGCTTTTGGCTCGGGCCAAACCAGCAAACGCATGTTGGCCGCCGAGGTGGTGGGCGTGCTGGCGCGCATGCTCACCCGCCGTGGCAACCGGGTGGGGGCCATGGTCTATACCGGCGAACACGCGCATGCCGAATTCCATATTCCTGCGCGCTCGGGACGGCGCCACATGCTGCACCTGTTGCAAACCGTCATGCAAGCGCAGGCCAACCAGCCCACCAGCGAGACGCATTTGCAAAACTTGCTCAACGACGCGCAAAACCTGATCCGCCGCCGATCCACCATTTTTGTGGTGTCGGACTTTTTCAGCCAACCGGGGTGGGAGCGTGGCTTGTCGCAATTGGCGCGCCGCCACGAGGTGGTGGCGCTGCGCTTGTGCGACCCCCTGGAGCGCCAACTCCCCGATGTGGGCTTGGTGGTGATGGAAGACGCGGAAACCGGTGAGCAACTGCTGGTGGACACCCATGACGCCGGGTTTCGTGAACGCTTTGCCCAAGCGGCTGCCCAACGCGAGGCCGACTTGCGCACTGCTTTGGTCCACGCCGGCGTCGATGGCTTGGAGTTGCACACCAATCAACCGTTGGATGAGGCCTTGATGCGCTTCACCCAATTGCGCAAACGCCGCAGCCAGGTGGCCGCAGGAGCGACCAGCGCGGCGATGGCGGCGGGGGGCTGAAGGTGTTGGAGTTTTCTTCCATCCAATTTATCTGGCCCTTGATGCTGTGGGTCTTGCTGGCTTGGCCCTTGATGGTGGCCGTGTACCTGTGGCTCACCCGCGCAGGGCGCTGGCCGAGCTTGCATCTGCTAGTCCATGGCCCTGCCAGCGCTCCTGCGTCAGCGGTGCCAACGCCCAACCCAACATCAGTTCAGGCACCAGCACCGACCCCACCTCGCCGCAGGGCTTGGCGCGGGCCCAGTGCCCCTCTTTGTCTGTGGGGATTGGGGCTGGCGGCTGGATTGCTGGCCCTTGCACGCCCCCAAGCGGTGTTGCTGTTGCCCAGCCGTTTGGACACGGTGATGTTGGCCATTGACACCTCGGGCAGCATGCGCGCCACCGACGTGCAGCCCAGCCGCTTGGAGGCGGCCCAAGCGGCGGTGCGCACCTTCATTGAAGAGCAACCGGTGCAGGTCAAAGTGGGCATCGTTACCTTGTCGGGCACGGCGTCCGTGGCCCAGGCCCCCACGACTCAGCGCGACGAATTGTTCAGGGCCATTGAAAACATGCCCTTGCAGCGGGGCTCGGCCTTGGGCAGCGGTATCGTGGTGGCTTTGGCCAATTTGCTGCCGGGCTCGGGCATCGATCCTGAAAAAATCATCATGGAAGCCGACGGCCCGCCCAAGCCCGATACCGGTCGCGCCCTGGTCGCCCCTGGGCAGGCATCGAACCAAGTCAATCTCTCACCGGGCTCCAACAAAGCCATGGCCATCGTGCTCATCACCGATGGCCAAAGCAATATGGGGCCCGATGTGATCAAGATGGCTCAACTTGCGGCCGACCACGGCGTGCGTGTTTACACCGTGGGGGTTGGCACCCCCGAGGGTGTGGTGCTGCGCGCCCAAGGCATGTCCATGCGGGTGCGACTCGATGAGACCGTGTTGAAAAAAGTGGCTGAGATCACCGAAGGCAACTATTACCGCGCCATCGATGCCCAGCAACTGCTGGAGGTGTACCGCCAATTGGGCACCACCATTCGGTTGGAAAAACACCAACTCACGGAAGTCACCGCTGTGTTGCTGGCCCTGGCCATGCTGTTGGTCTTGTTTGGCAGCTTGATCAATTTGCGCCGCCACGCCCGCGTGTTGTGAGTTTTACAGCTGGGTCGGGCCGTGGGTGCCGCGCTTATAGTGGCGGCCTATGACAAAACCCACCACTGACTCCTCACCCCGATTGACATCGCTCTCGCATGGGGGTGGTTGCGGTTGCAAGATTGCTCCAGGGGTCTTGCGCGAAATTTTGCAAGGCACCACCGCCATGGTCATGCCACCCGAAATTTTGGTGGGCATTGCCACCTCGGACGATGCGGCGGTTTATTTGCTCAACGATCAGCAAGCCTTGATCGCCACCACCGATTTCTTCATGCCCATCGTCGACGACCCGATGGACTTTGGCCGCATCGCGGCCACCAATGCTTTGAGTGATGTGTATGCCATGGGGGGCACGCCCATCATGGCCTTGGCCTTGGTTGGCATGCCCATCAATGTGCTCAGCACCCAAGTGATTGGGCGCATTTTGGAAGGCGGTAACACGGTGTGCAAAGCCGCGGGCATTGTGGTGGCCGGGGGCCACACCATCGACTCTGTCGAGGCGATTTATGGCTTGGTGGCGCTGGGCTTGGTCCACCCCTCCCGGGTCAAACGCAACGCCGATGCGCGGGTTGGCGACCGTTTGATTTTGGGCAAACCGATTGGCGTGGGCGTGCTGTCGGCTTTGCTCAAAAAAGAGCAACTCTCAACCGAGGGCTATGCCCACATGCTGGCCGTGACCACGCAATTGAACACCCCCGGCCCGGTGTTGGCGGCCATCGATGGGGTGCATGCCATGACCGATGTCACCGGTTTTGGCTTGGCTGGCCATGCTTTGGAGATGGCCCGCGGTGCGGGTGCCTCGGTGCGCATCGACTGGTCGCGCGTGCCTTTGTTGCCGGGCGTGCATGCGGGGGCGCTGGGCGGTGCTGTCACCGGCGCGTCGGGGCGCAACTGGCAAGGCTATGGTGCCGAAGTGGCGCTGTCGGCCAGCTTGGACCCCCTGGCCCAAACCTTGTTGACCGACCCCCAAACCAGTGGCGGATTGCTGGTCAGTTGCGCGCCTGAATGTGTGGGCCAAGTGCTGGACGTGTTTCTTCGCATGGGCTTTGGCCAAGCTTGTGAGGTGGGTGAGGTGGTGGCCGCCCAAACCACATCAGCGCCATTACAGGTGTATTGACCTCAGGGTAGACAGGCGCTCAAGCACAGTGCCAGGGTGCGGGCGTGTCGTGTCTGCGCAGGTGCGCACAGGCTCAAGCCCCAGCCAGGGGCATCAAGTCCGGGCCCATTTCAAGAGCCAGCGCGGGCTGCGAAAGTGCACGATGCGGCGATAGAAATTGATATAAAACAAGGCAAAAAAGGCCATGCATATCAGCAATGCGCTGGTCTGGGTGTGAAACACGCAGGCCAAGCCAGCGGGCACGGCCGACATGACAAATCCGTATCCAGCCACCTTGGCGTTGGCCGAGTTTTTCTCGGATGCACTCAAGTGCAAGCCCGGGCGCAGCACCAAGCGACGGTAAATCAAGGTGTGCAAATGCAAGGCGTCAGGGTGGTTGATCGGATGGGTTCGCACAAATTTACGCCGGTACATGCTGTAGACCGTCTCGACCAAGGGGTAAATGCCGACCAACACCGGGGCCATGGGCGAAATTTCCGGTGTGCGGTGGGGAATCATCAAGCCCAAAATGACCACCCAAAAGCCCAGCAAATAGGCCCCGGCATCGCCCAAAAAAATCTTGCCCCAGGGCCAGTTCCAGACCAAAAAACCCAGCGTGGCCCCCGCACTGAGCAAGCACCAGCGAAACACCATGCCATCGTTGGCCAGCCAAGCCAATCCGGCAATGCCGGTCAAAAAAGCAATCACGCTGCCTGAAGCCAAGCCATGAAATCCATCAATGATATTGATGGCATTGACAAAACCGGCAATGACCAAGGCAGTCAACAAAAAAGCGGCAAAGGGCAGGGATAAAAAAACATCGATGATGTAAATGTCGGTTCTTTGAACACCCAACTGAAACACGGAATACACCACCGCCGATGAAGCCAAGGCCATCAGCAAGCGCACATTGGGGGAAACTTTGTGGGTCAGGTCTTCCACCAGGCCACCGACGAAAACCGGTGCGCAGGCCAACATGACCAATGCACCCAACCAACCATCTTTGGGGAAGTAGAGGTAAGAGACCCACAAGCCGACCAACATGCCGGCGAAAATGGCCAGGCCACCCAAGCGAGAGGTGGTTTTGGCGTGAAATTTTTGCACCCCTGCGCCCTTGTCCATGCCCCAATGCCAATGCGCACTGGCCCATATCAGCAGGCCAGCCATCAATGCCGAAGATGCCAGTCCTGCCAGCGGGGGAATCCAATAAAAAGGGGTGAAAGTCATCTTGGGGTTGAACAACAGTTGCACAGACCTCTCGGCACGCCGACAAATATTATCGTTGATTGAAACTATTTGAGTCGAGGCAGAGGCCAAGCGCGGTGCTGCCCATTGTGCACCTTTGATCGATGGGGTGTCTTCGCCCGCAGGCGACGGCGGGGTGGTATCTGTTTGCGCCGCAGATGGGATGGGCCAGAAGATCCCCGAAGCAGGCGATCACCCCGCCAAAAGTTTCATTTCTTGGGAGATGCGCTCGTAATGGGCCAGCGCCACTTCGGTGGGCTTGAGGTATTTGGTGCGTCGATTTCCTTCGATGAAGACATGTTCGATCAAACCTTGGCCGCGCAGAGCCTCGAGTTTGCGGTGGATGCTGGCGGGCGATGCAATGTGCTTGAGCTCCATGGCCTTGGTCACTTGCAAGGGCGTGCCTTCGAGTTCGCCCAAGGCAATGACCTCGAGCAATTTGATACTCTCTTGGTCGAGATCCCGAAAAGGGGCTTGATTTTCCAAAGAAAGAACGATTTTGACCAGGCGCAAATACGCCAGGGCAGCATGGCTGGACATCCGATTACCTTTCTGGGGTGGGTCACTGTTCCATTACTCAATCAATCAGGTGATTGAGTTTTGGGTGCGGGGAGATTCTAGTCCCCCCTAGAGAGGCTTCTGGTGCCCCAAGTGACAAATGAACATTCAAACCGCTATCGGTGCCCTGGGTGCTTGGGCCGCTGGTTCGGGATGGATGAAAACACCAAGCCCCCCTGGGGGCTGGGGCTTGTTAAAGTAAGCCTTGTGATTCAACCCGCCAACACAGGAGCCAGGCCATGAGCGAAGTAGCATCAATTTCCCAGAAACCCAACCCGGTTCACCTCATGTTGGGCATCATTTTCGGTTTGATTGTGATTTTTTTGCCCCGGGCTCTGGGGCCTGAGTCTCGGGACGGCTTTTTGCAATATGTGTTTCAGGTCATCTCTTTGTGCCTGTGTATTTACTTGATTGGACGGTTTGTCCAAAGCCGCAAACCCAAGAATTAACCCCACCATGATCGATCACCAACCCCACGACCACCCGCACAGCCATGCGCCCACCGATTGGAAGCATGATGGGGTGCGCGTCGTCCCAGGCGATCAGCTCGATGGCAACGTGCCGTCAACCCCGGGCATGGACCGCAAGGCAGCGATCAACTTTGCCCGCGTCGGTGCGCAAAAGCTGTGGGCGGGCACGGTCACCATCCATGCCAACGCCAAGACTGGCGCCCACCACCATGGGCATTTGGAGAGTGTGATTTATGTGGTCAAGGGTCGTGCCCGCATGCGTTGGGGTGAGCGCTTGGAGTTCACGGCCGAGGCCGGGCCGGGCGACTTTATTTATGTGCCGCCCTATGTGCCGCACCAAGAAATCAATGCCAGCCCCACCGAGGTGCTCGAGTGCGTGTTGTGCCGCAGCGATGGTGAGGCGGTGGCCATCAATTTGGACATCGCGCCCGCAGAACCGCCCGAGCAGGTGCTGTGGGTGGACCCGACCCATCCCCACGGCGGGGTTTGAGCGCAATCAAGGGCCGAGGGACCGCCACGTCGGGGCTGTGATGGCGAGCATCAGGCGGCCATCATCGCGATGACCGTGTTTTGCACGGTTTCCTCAGAGGTTGACCATCACCAATTTGCCCATCACCCGGCGCGAACCCATCAAGGCATAGGCGTCGTGCAATTGCGCCATGGGCAGGGTGCGGTCGATCACGGGTTTGATTTTTCCCTGGGCGTACCACTGGGCCAGTTCGGCCATCATGGCGCGGTTGGCAACCGACTCGCGCTTGGCATAGTCACCCCAAAACACGCCCACCACCGATGCACCTTTGAGCAAGGTCAGGTTCAGGGGCAGTGAGGGGATGGGGCCAGCGGCAAAGCCGACCACCAAATAGCGCCCACGCCAAGCGATGGAGCGAAAGGCCGGTTCGGTGTATTCACCACCGACGGGGTCGTAAATCACATCGGGCCCGCGGCCATCGGTGAGGGCTTTGATGCGCTCGCGCAGGTTTTCGCTGGCGTAATTGATGCTGGCATCAGCCCCTTGGGCCAAGCACAGTTGGCATTTTTCATCGCTGGAGGCTGCGGCGATCACCCTTGCGCCCACCGCTTTGGCAATTTGTATGGCCGATGTGCCCACGCCGCCTGCGGCACCCAGTACCAGAACGGTCTCGCCGGCGCGCAATTGTGCGCGGTCGATCAAGGCGTGGTGCGAGGTGGCGTAAATCATGATGAATGCCGCCGCGTCCACCGCCGGGAAGTTGGCGGGCAACGGCACGCATTGATCGGCTTTGGCCACCGTGTGGGTGGCAAAGCCACCGGTGCCCGACAAGCAGGCCACGGCTTGTCCGACCTGCAAATGGCTCACGCCTTCGCCCAGGCTTTGCACCACGCCGGCCCATTCTGAGCCAGGCACAAATGGCAAGCTGGGCTTGAACTGGTATTTGTTTTGAACGATGAGCAAATCGGGAAAGTTCAGGCTGGCGGCTTGAATTTGCACCAATACCTCGCCCGGGCCTGGCGTGGGTGTGGGCAATTCTTTCCAGATCAGTTGATCAACGCCAGTGGGGGTTTCGCAGAGCCAAGCGTGCACGGTGCATCTCCTGTGTTGGAAGCGGCCATTATGGCGGTGTATCGGGTCATACAATCTGCTTTTCTAGGATGCGTGCGCATGAAAATTTTGATTTGCAATGACGATGGTTACCAAGCGCCCGGCATCGAGGCCTTGTACCAAGCCATGCTTAGCTTGGGCGAGGTGGAGGTGGTGGCCCCAGAGCACAACAACAGCGCCAAATCCAATGCCTTGACCTTGTACGCCCCTTTGTACGTGCGCGAGGCCCCCAATGGCTTTCGCTATGTCAACGGCACACCCGCTGACTGTGTGCACATTGCGCTCACCGGCCTGCTGGGGTATCGCCCTGATTTGGTGGTCTCGGGCATCAACAACGGGGCCAACATGGGGGATGACACCATTTATTCGGGCACCGTGGGCGCGGCCATGGAAGCCTATCTGATGGGCGTACCTGCCTTGGCTTTTTCCCAGCACGAAAAGGGTTGGGCGCACATCGAGGACGCTGCGCACAAAGCCCGTGACTTGGTCGAAGGCCTGATCTCGGGCGGGCAGATGCAGGCCCCGCCTTGGTTGCTCAACGTCAATATCCCGAACCTGCCTTATGCGCAACTGGACCGGGTGCAGGTGTGCCGCTTGGGCCGGCGCCATGCCGCAGAGCGCGTCATCACCCAAGAAAGCCCGCGCGGCGAGACCATGTACTGGATCGGTGCCGCGGGCGCTGCCAAAGACGATGCCGAGGGCACCGACTTTCATGCCATGCACCAAGGCGTGGTCACCCTCACGCCCCTGCAAATCGACTTGACCGATCACGCGCAATTGGCGGCGTGGCAAACCCACTTGAGCGCGGTGGAACGCCCTGCATGAAACAGCGGCCCTCGTTTCCAGCCCGTATGCCTGCAGCGGATGCACCCAAGGCCAAGGCGACACACAAGGGGCCCACGCCGTTGATGGGCTTGCCCAGCGCCAAGCCCGCGCCGACCCTCAAGCCCGATCGCAGCCCCGTGGCCCCTGTCACGAACACACCCGCTGGCTTGGGCTTGGACTCTTCTGCGGTGCGCGCGAGCATGGTTCGAAAGCTGGCCCAGTCTGGGTTGAGCGACCCGCAGGTTTTAGCGGCCATGGGGCTGGTGCCGCGCCATCAATTTGTCGATTCGGCCTTGGCCACCCAGGCCTACGAGGACACCAGCTTGCCGATTGGCCTGGGGCAAACCATTTCCAAGCCCAGTGTGGTGGCGCGCATGATTGAGTTATTGCGCCAAGGGGCTTTGATGCAAGCCGACGGTCGCATGGGTCGGGTGCTTGAAATTGGCACCGGCTGCGGTTACCAAGCGGCGGTGCTCAGTTGTGTGGCCAAAGAGGTCTACAGCATTGAGCGCTTGCGCGGCTTGCACGATAAGGCGCGCGACAACCTGCGCCCATTGCGTTTGCCCAACCTGCATTTGTTGTTTGGCGATGGCATGCTGGGCTACCCCAAAGGTGCGCCTTACGCCGCCATCATTGCCGCCGCCGGGGGGGAATCCGTTCCTGCGGCTTGGCTGGATCAACTCGCTGTCGGCGGAAGGGTGATTGCGCCCACCGTCACGGCCAACGGCCAACAAGCTTTGGTGGTGATCGACAAAACCCCTCAGGGGTTGAAGCAACAGCAATTCGAGGCCGTGCATTTTGTCCCCCTAAAATCGGGCATCGCTTGATGAGAGGTGGGATGAATTCCATGCTGCGTTGCTGGGGTCTGTGGGTAGTGGGGGTGTTGTTGGCCATAGCCATGGTGGGTTGTGCCACGCGATCGGGCTTTCCGCCGCCGGTTGAAGACCGGGGCAGCAGTGCCAGGCGGCTTCCTCCACCGCCGCCGCCCAGCCCTGCTTCTGCCAGCCGACCTGCGGCACGCCCAGATCCGCAAACCTTGCCCGGCCACGAGAACATGGGCAAACCTGGGTTTTACACTGTCAAACCGGGCGACACCTTGATCCGCATCGGTTTGGATGCTGGCCAAAACTGGCGCGATTTGGTGCGCTGGAACAAGATCGATAACCCCAATTTGCTCGAGGTTGGGCAAGTGCTGCGCATCGTCTCACCGGATCAAGCACCAGCCCCCGAGGCGGTGGTCGTCAAAGCGGTCACACCCCCCACCACGGTCAATTCTGCTAGGAGCGACACCAAGGCGGCCACAACCCCGCCCACCCCGTCTATTCCTTCGACCGGTGTCACCGCAGCAACACCTGCCACGGTGGTCGACAGCGAAGGCCTGGCGTTTATCTGGCCACACAACGGCGCGATCATGGCCGGTTTTGACGAGACGAAAAACAAAGGCTTGGATGTGGCGGGCAAGGCAGGGGACCCCGTTTTGGCCGCGGCAGACGGCAAGGTGGTTTATGCCGGGTCAGGGCTGCGGGGGTATGGCAACTTGGTGATCATCAAGCACAACAACACTTTTTTGAGTGCCTATGCGCACAACCAAGCTTTGCTGGTGCGCGAAGACCAGTCGGTCAAGCGTGGGCAAACCATTGCCCAAATGGGCAACAGCGATGCCGACCAGGTGAAGCTGCATTTTGAAATTCGCCGTCTGGGCAAGCCGGTCGATCCCGTTAAATTTTTGCCCCCCCGTTGAAGCCTGCGTGAGCCCCAAGCCTTTGCCCGAACTCGACATCGAGTCGCTCGACCACGATGCCCAAGGTGTCGGCCACAGTGTCGAGGGCAAGGTGGTGTTTGTCGAAGGTGCGCTGCCGGGTGAGCGGGTGAGCGCCATCATTCACCGCAGCAAGAACCAGTGGGAGCAAGGTACTTTGCAGGCGGTGTTGCATGAAAGCGCGCAACGGGTGCAACCCGAATGCCCGCACTTTGGTTTGCACGCGGGGGCTTGCGGTGGCTGCAAGATGCAGCACTTGCACCCCATGGCCCAATTGGCCGTCAAACAAAGGGTTATGGAAGACAACTTGTGGCATTTGGGCAAGGTCAAGCCCGAGCGCGTCTTGCGCCCCATCCAAGGCCCCGATTGGGGATACCGCATGCGGGCACGGATGTCGGTGCGGTGGGTGGCTAAAAAAGGTGTGGTGCTGGTGGGTTTTCACGAGCGCAAAAGCCGTTACGTGGCCGACATGCAGGCCTGCTCCGTGCTTCCGCCGCATGTCAGTGCCTTGTTGATGCCGCTGCGGGATCTCTTGGGCGGCATGCAAGCGCGCAGCACCTGTCCTCAAATTGAATTGGCCGGCGGCGACCGCACCACCGCGCTGGTACTGCGCCATTTGGAGCCCCTGAGCCCCAGTGACTTGCAGGCCCTGCGTGACTTTGCCCAAAAGCATGGTGTGGAGTGGTGGCTTCAACCCAAGGGCCCGGACACGGCGCACCGCTTGGACAACGCCGACTCAGACTTGTTTTATGCCTTGCCCGAATTTGGCATTCAGTTGCCCTTCAAACCCACTGACTTCACCCAAATCAATCCCCGCATCAATCGCGTCTTGGTTCAGCAGGCTTTGCAGTTGTTGGACGTGCAAAGCACCGAGCGGGTGATCGATTGGTTTTGTGGTTTGGGCAATTTCACCTTGCCCTTGGCCACCCAAGCTGCGGACGTTTTGGGGGTGGAGGGCAGCGCCACCCTGGTGCAACGTGCGAGCCAAAACCTCGGATTGCAACACGCCCGCTTGGCCCCCACCCGCTTTGTGGCGCGCAATTTGTTTGAGATGACCGCGCAGACCTTGGTGCAAGACGGCGTGGCCGATAAATGGCTAATGGACCCGCCCCGAGAGGGTGCGTTTGCCCTGACCAAGGCCTTGGTCGATGCCTGCCAAGACGCCAGCGCATATCCCGGCTGGCTACCGCCTCAGCGGATTGTGTATGTCAGCTGCAACCCTGCCACCCTGGCGCGTGACGCGGGCTTGTTGGTCAATGTGGCGGGTTACCGTTGCACGGCAGCCGGCGTGGTCAATATGTTCCCGCACACTGCCCATGTGGAGAGCATGGCGGTATTTGACAGAAATCAAGCGGCCCCATGACAAAAGGCCCCGAAGGGCCTTCTGTGTTTGCAAGCCAAAAATACTTTGGCTGCTGAGAGAAGCTTAATCGCGCTCGCCACCCATGATGCCCAGCAGGGCCAGCAAGCCTTGGAACACGTTCATGATGTCCATGTACAAGGCCAATGTGGCGCTGATGTAATTGGTCTCGCCGCCATCGATGATTTGCTTGATGTCATAAAGCATGTAGGCGCTGAAGATACCTATCGCCAACATGGAGATGGCCATCATGCCGGCAGAAGAGCCCACAAAAACGTTGATGATGCTGCCCACCATCAGAACGATGGCGCCAACGAAAAGCCATTTACCCATGCCGCTCAAGTCCCGCTTGATCACAGTCGACAAACTGGCCATCAGGAAAAACACGCCGGCCGTACCGCCAAAAGCGGTCATGATGAGCTCGGCGCCATTTTTAAAGCCCAGCACCATGGCGATCATGCGCGAGAGCATGATGCCCATGAAGAAGGTAAAGGCCAACAAGACTGGCACGCCTTTGGACGTGTCTTTGGTTTTTTGGATGGCGTAGATGAAACCAAACGCACCGACCAAGAAAACCACCAAGCCCACGCCACCGGACATGGCCCGGCTCAAGCCTGTGACCACACCCAACCAAGCGCCCAGAACGGTGGGCACCATGCTCAAGGCCAACAGCCAGTAGGTGTTGCGCAACACACGGTTGCGCTCAGCCGGTGTGGTCGTGACGTAGTGGTAATCCATGTTTTGGTATGAATCGCTCATGACACAGTCTCCAAAGTTACTCTGCACATGCAGATGACAGCATTCTAGGAGGATTTAAGGGCTTGCCTTAAATACGCCCAAGCCTTGTGGGTTTATCTTGCCCTGCCTTGCTGCGGGTCCGACGCACAGGTGTTTGGCCCCAGGGTGGTGGTTTGCTAAGATCATCTCCATGAAAAACAAACCTACCCTTGAACTGTCTGATCTGCAACGCATGGCTGCGGCCGCCCAGGCCGAAGCCATGAAAAACCAATGGGCCGTGTCTTTTGCCATCGTCGACGATGGCGGGCATTTGCTGTGGTTTCAACGCATGGACGGCGCGGCACCCAGCACTTCTTATATGGCACCCGCCAAGGCCAACACAGCGGCATTGGGGCGGCGTGAAAGTCGCATCTACGAAGAGATGATCAATGGCGGGCGTTATGCTTTTTTAAGCGCCCCCAACCAGCAAGGCCTGCTGGAAGGTGGTGTGCCCATCATCAAAGACGGGCAAGTGATCGGTGCGGTGGGTGTCAGCGGTGTGAAATCCCAAGACGATGCCCAAATTGCCCGGGCCGCCATTGCCGCGCTGGGTTGACGCTGCGCGCTGACCAGCTTGGACTCAGTTGGCAAACACGGGTCACCTGTCAGCAAACACCTGTCAGCAGTCAGCTGTCACCAGTTGGCTTCGTTGGGGTCAGTAAGTCAAGCGCTCAGGCCGTACCTCTTGCAAGATGGTGGTGGCAATTTCTTCTATGCTTTTGGTGGTGGTGGACAGCCAGCGGATGCCTTCGCGGCGCATCATGGCCTCGGCTTGGCTGACCTCATAGCGGCAATTTTCCAAGCTGGCGTAGCGTGAGTTGGGGCGCCTCTCGTTGCGCACCTCACTCAAACGCTCGGGGAGAATGCTCAGTCCAAATACCTTTTTCCGAAAGGCTTGCGCAGCCGAGGGAAACTGCTGGCGCTCGAAATCCTCGGGGATCAAAGGGTAGTTGGCCGCCTTGATGCCGTACTGCATGGCCAAGTACAGGCTGGTGGGGGTTTTCCCGCTGCGGCTCACGCCCACCAAAATCACATCGGCTTTGTCCAAATCGCGGCTGAGTTGGCCGTCGTCATGCGATAGGCTGAAGTTGATGGCTTCGATGCGGTCATGGTAGGCCTGGCTTTTGCTGACATCCGAAAAGCGTCCAACCCGGTGGTTGGAGGTGATGCCCAACTCGGCCTCCAACGGGTTGACAAAGGTGCTGAACATATCGAGCAACAAGGCTTTGACGCCGTCGCGAAGCACGCCCAAAACATCTTCATCGACCAAGGTGGTGAAAACAATGGGGCGGCGCCCCTCGAGCTCGGCGGTGTGGTTGATTTGGCGCACCGCTTGGTGCGCCTTGTCCACGGTGTCCACAAACGGCAAGCGCACATGGCGAGGCTTGACTTCAAACTGCGCCAAGATGGCGTTGCCAAAGGTTTCGGCGGTGATACCAGTGCCGTCAGAGACAAAAAAGACCGTGGGGTTGGGCATGGCTGCTTTCAAAAGGGCAGTGCCCAGACGCGGGCCTACAATCTGACCATTATCCAAATTTATCCATGGCTAGCCGTCTCCGCACCCTTAAAAAATCACAACGCTGCTGTGTGGAACCGCTTGCACATGGGCCAGCCTGGCCTGACCATCAGCCCCAGTTTGGCGCACCACCGGTTTTAACTTCCGGAGCCCACCCATGTCTGCCCTTTTCAGCCCGACCGCCTTGGTCGTGCCGTTTGAAAACCTGAGAATGACCGATGTTGAGGCCGTTGGCGGTAAAAACGCCAGCCTCGGCGAGATGATTTCCCAGCTTCCCGCTGGAGTCCGCGTGCCCACCGGCTTTGCCACCACGGCCCACGCGTTTCGACAGTTTTTGAGCCACGAGGGTTTGGATGCCCGCATCGCCCAACGCTTGGCCAGCTTGGACACCGAAGATGTGCGCGCCTTGGCCCTGGCCGGTGCTGAAATTCGCCAATGGTTGATGGATCAACCGTTCCCTATCGATTTGGAATCGGGCATCCGTGCTGCCCATGCGGTTTTGTGTGCGGGCCAACCCCAGGCTTCATTGGCGGTTCGTTCATCAGCCACGGCAGAGGACCTGCCGGACGCCTCTTTTGCCGGCCAACAAGAAACATTCCTCAATGTGACGGGCATCGAGGCTGTGTTGTTGAAAATGCGCGAGGTGTTTGCCTCGCTCTACAACGACCGCGCCATCAGTTACCGCGTGCACAAGGGCTTTGCCCATGCCGAGGTGGCCTTGTCTGCCGGGGTTCAGCGGATGGTGCGCTCGGACTTGGGGGCGGCAGGGGTGATGTTCACCATCGATACCGAAACTGGCTTTGACCAAGTGGTGTTCATCACATCGAGCTACGGTCTGGGCGAGACGGTGGTGCAAGGTGCGGTCAATCCAGATGAGTTTTATGTGCACAAGCCCATGCTCAAGGCTGGGCACAAAGCGGTGATTCGCCGCAGCCTGGGCTCCAAATTGATTCAAATGGTGTTTGCCACACCTGAGCAGCGCGCCCAGGGTGACAAATTGGTGCACACCGAGGATGTGCCCACCGAGATGCGCAACCGCTATTCATTGACCGACGATGAGGTGCAGCAGTTGGCGGCTTATGCCTTGGTCATTGAGGCCCACTATGGCCGAGCGATGGACATTGAATGGGGCAAGGACGGTGTGGATGGGCAGCTTTATATTTTGCAAGCCCGCCCTGAGACCGTGAAAAGCCAGCAAAAAGACCAGGTCGAGCACCGTTTCAAGCTCAAAGCCACGGGCACGGTGTTGGCCCAAGGCCGTGCCATTGGCCAAAAAATTGGTGCAGGCCCGGTGCGCTTGGTCAACCACATCGACCAAATGGACATGGTTCAAGCCGGAGACGTGTTGGTCACCGACATGACCGATCCCAACTGGGAGCCGGTGATGAAGCGCGCGAGCGCCATTGTGACCAACCGTGGCGGACGCACCTGCCATGCGGCGATCATCGCCCGCGAGCTGGGCATTCCAGCGGTGGTGGGTTGTGGCGACGCCACCGAACAGCTCAAATCTGACCAACTGGTCACCGTGAGCTGCGCTCAGGGGGACACGGGCTTTATTTATGATGGCTTGTTGCCCACCGAGGTGAGCGAGGTCGCGCGCGGCACCATGCCCGAGATCGCCACCAAAATCATGATGAATGTGGGTAATCCGCAGTTGGCCTTTGATTTTTGCCAATTGCCCAACCAAGGGGTGGGATTGGCCCGCTTGGAGTTCATCATCAACAACAACATTGGCATCCACCCCAAGGCCATCTTGGATTACCCCAATGTCGACTCTGACTTGAAAAAAGCGGTGGAGTCGGTGGCCCGCGGCCACGCCTCGCCCCGTGCCTTTTATGTGGACAAAGTGGCCGAGGGCGTGGCCACGATTGCCGCGGCCTTTTGGCCCAAGCCGGTGATTGTTCGTTTGTCCGACTTCAAGTCCAACGAGTACCGCAAACTCATCGGGGGCAGCCGCTATGAGCCCGAAGAGGAAAACCCCATGCTGGGTTTTCGCGGTGCGGCGCGCTACCTCAGTGCAGACTTTGGCCCGGCCTTTGCCATGGAGTGCGAGGCCTTGCGCCGGGTGCGTTTGGACATGGGCTTGCGCAATGTGCAAGTCATGGTGCCTTTTGTGCGCACCTTGGGGCAGGCCGAACGCGTCACCCAGTTGTTGGCCCAGCATGGCTTGCAGCGCGGGCAAGATGACTTGAAGCTGATCATGATGTGCGAAGTGCCCAGCAACGCCATTTTGGCGGCCGACTTTTTGCAGTTTTTTGACGGTTTCTCGATTGGTTCCAACGACCTGACCCAACTCACTCTGGGGTTGGACCGTGATTCGGGGCTGGAACTGCTGGCCGCCGACTTTGACGAGCGTGACCCGGCGGTGTTGGCCATGCTCGAGCGCGCCATTGATGCCTGTCATGCGGCTGGCAAATATGTGGGCATCTGTGGCCAAGGGCCCAGCGACCATGCCGACTTCGCCCTTTGGTTGGCCCAAAAAGGCATCAGTTCTATCTCACTCAACCCCGATAGCGTGATCCAAACCTGGAAATCCCTGGCTGCGCCGCAATAGGCCCTAGGGGCAACCCCAGCCTTGCAGCGGCGAAAAACTGCTAAAACCCTGGCGTGAGCCCCGAAATCAATAACCCCGCATCAAAGCCTGGACGCCGAGCTTGGTGGGCTTTGGGCTTGACTCTGCTTGCGACCTTGGCCGCCTTGGTGTGGGTTTGGATGACACCCGACGCGTCTGTCTGGCATTTTTGGGGGGTGGCCCAGGCCATGCCGGTGGCCTATGTGCTGTTGTTGTGGTGGGTGCATGGCGTTCGCAGTGAAGAACCGGGCGATCGATGATGGGTGAGGCTTGGCGCTGGCGCATGGTGGCAGGTGCCAGTTTGGGGGTCTTGTTGATGGCTTTGACCTTGTGGCTGGCTGAGGCCTGGGGGGTTTCCAAATCCAGCATCAATGTGTGCTTTTTGGTGTTGTCGATTGCCGGCTATGCCGCCATTGGTTTGTTATGCCGAACCTCACTGTCCAACGAATACTATGTGGCGGGCCGCCGCATTGGGGCGCCTTTCAATGGCATGGCCACGGCCGCCGATTGGATGTCTGCCGCCACTTTCATGGGTTTGACCGGTTTGTTGATTTCCGACGGATTCGTCGGTGATGGTGTGCGTGCCGGTGGCTTGGCCTATGTCTTGGGTTGGACGGGTGGGTTTTGTTTGTTGGGTATTTTGTTCGCCGGCAAGATCAACCAATCTGGCGCCATCACCATCCCGGAGTTGTTGGGCCAGCGCTTGGACAGCACCGCCGTTCGCTGGCTGGGTGCTGTGGGGGCCATCTTGTGCTCGGGCGTTTATTTGGTGGCCCAAATTTACGCCATCGGTCTGGTCGCTTCCATGCTGTCGGGAATGAACTTTGAGTTGGGTGTTTTTTTGGCCTTGGGTGGGGTCTTGCTGTGTTCTTTTTTGGGCGGTATGCGCGCGGTGACCTGGACCCAGGTGCTGCAATGCGTGGTCATCGTCTCGACCATGGTGACCTTGGCGGTGGCCGTGGCATGGCATCTCCATGGCAGTGCTTTGCCTTCCTGGGGGGCGGGCATGGGCTTGCAAGCGGTGGCCCAACGGGTGCGTGACATCCAGGCCGATCCGGCCGAGGCGCAATCCAAGGCCATCATGCGCGAGAGACTGGCCGAGTTGGAGCGCAAGATCGCCGACCCAGAACAAGCCCGCTTTGCAGAGCGGCAACTGCTGGGCGTCAAGATCGCAGAACTCAAGCAGCAAAACAGCCCCGTGCGCGACATTCAGCGATTGGAAGCCAACCCGGCTTGGAACGACAGCGACAGCCACCGTTTGGTCCAAGGCTGGCAGCGCGAGCGCAGCCTCATTGAGCAGGAGCTTCAGCGCGCCATTGGCTTTGAGCGGGGTAGCGCCAGCGGCATCCACCAGGGCTTGCTCAACACCGTGTGTTTGGTGTTGTGCTTCATGATGGGAACCGCCTCATTGCCCCATGTGCTGATGCGCTCACTGACCACCCCCACAGCGCGGCAAGCCCAGCAATCGATGGTCTGGACCCTGTTTTTTGTGGTCATTGTCTACCTCTGCGCGTCGAGCTTGGCGGTCATGATCAAACAAGTGGTGCTGACCGATTTGGTCGGTTCTGCCATGAATGCGCTACCAGAGTGGGCGCAAAATTTGCGTTTGCGAAAACCGGCTTTGTTGACCCTCAGTGACCACAACGCTGATGGCCTGGTTCAGTGGGCCGATGTGCGCTTGGCCACCGACTATTTGGTCTTGGCAGCGCCCGAAATTTTGGGCATTTCTGCCGTCTTCACAGGCCTGATCGCGGCTGGTGCTTTGGCCGCTGCCTTGTCCACCGCAGACGGCTTGTTGTTGACCATCTCCAATGCCTTGGCCCATGACATTTATTTTCAAACCCTGGCCCCCAAGGCCACACCCATCCGTCGGGTGATGCTGTCCAAAATTTTGTTGATGCTGGTGGCTTTGGTGGCGGCCTGGATCGCGACGTATCGGCCGGTGGACATTTTGTTTTGGGTCTCTTGCGCTTTCTCCTTGGCCGCATCGTGCTTCTTTCCCGTTTTGTTGCTCAGCTTGTATTGGTCGGGGTTTAGCCGTGTGGGTGCCATAGGGGCCATGCTTTCGGGAACCTCATTGGCGCTGTGGTACATCGGTGCCCATTCGCTGGCCGCAGCGGGGCCGGCGACGGTGGATGGGCTTTGGTGGGGTGTGGCGCCGGTGAGTGCCGGCGTTTTTGGTGTCCCCCTGGGCTTGGTCATGGGCATTTTGATGAGCAAAATATGGCCCCAAACCCTTTCTTCACCATTGCCTGGCGCGCCTTGAGCGGCCCGATTTGGTGAACATCTCGCCCAGGGGGCTGACTGCGCTGGTGGCGCTCAGTCGGACCTAAAGCCAAAGCGGGCGCGATTCGCCTATAATCTAGGGTTTCCCTTGCCGCACCCCAACAGACGCTGGGGGCGGCTTCATCCACAAGGAGTCTGCATGCGTCATTATGAAATCATCTTGCTCATCCATCCGGATCAGAGCGAACAAGTTCCAGCCATGCTGGAGCGCTATAAAGGCATGATCACCGCTGGCGGCGGCGTGATCCACCGGGTTGAAGATTGGGGCCGGCGTCAGCTGACCTACATGATCAACAAACTGGCCAAGGCGCATTACCTGTGCATCAACATTGAAGCCAGCCAAGCGGTGATGGCTGAAATTGAACATGCATTCAAATTCAATGACGCGGTGCTGCGCCACCTCACGGTTCAAAAGAAGAAGGCCGACACCGGTCCTTCATCGATGATGAAGAGTGTGGAACGCGAAGAGGCTCGCAAGGCCCAGCAAGCGGACTTTTCTGCCTGAGGTTGAGCGGCTGGGTGTGAACCAGTTGGTTTTGACGGCTCGCATTGCAGAGGTCAGTCCTTTGCGGTACACCCCAGCGGGATTGCCGGTTTTGGAGCTGCGACTTGAACACGAGTCCGAGCAACAAGAAGCCGGAACCCCGCGAACTGTCAAAACCTCTGTCAAAACCATTGCGGTGGGCCAAATGGCTGAACGCATAGGTCACCAAGCCCTCGACAGTTGCTGGTTGTTCAAAGGCTTTTTGGCCACCACCCGCAACGCCAAGCACCCTGTTTTTCATTTGCAAGATTTTCAGCCCAACACATAGGAGGCCCATGCCATGGCCACGTTCAAGAAATTCAACAAAGACAAGCGTCCCAAGCGCAACACCCAGTCCCTGCTGTTCAAGCGCAAGCGGTTTTGCCGTTTCACGGTCGCGGGTGTGGAAGAGATCGACTACAAAGATGTCGATACCTTGCGCGACTTCATTGCCGAAAACGGAAA
>CAMDJU010000017.1 GCA_945900695.1 Bordetella parapertussis
GGACGGCCATTTAGAACGCTCAATGTGATTGATGAGGGCAACAGGGAGGCCTTACGCGTCGAGTGCGGCACATCGATCCCATCGGCCAGGTTGCTGCGAGCCATGAATCAGCTCATTGAGGTTTATGGCATCCCCAAAGCCATTCGGCTAGACAATGGGCCAGAGATGACGTCAGAGGCGTTTATAGAATGGGCAAGAGAAAAGGGCATTGAATTGCTGTTTATACAGCCGGGCAAGCCCAACGCAATGTATGAAAAATTCCAGTTTTTTGCCAATGGAAGCAAAAAGCCACCGGCCGAAATCAGTGGCCTTCGATTTTTTGATGGGCCCATTGGGTCTTGAATCAGGGGCTGACCTGCCCTCTGCCTGCCATACCGAAGAAGGTGATGGGGGTGGTTGTCAGGTGGGCGCTGGTTCACGCATTGGCTATAACGCTGTCAGCGTTCTGATCTGAAGGCGAAAATCACCTTCCTGTTTATCAGCGATCAGTATTCCCACCTCGCTGACATCAGAAAAAGACAGGGGTGGCGCTTGGACAAGCCGACCACGGAAGCTTGAATTGAATTCTTCGGCTTTGAAACGGTGCCGTTGCCAAGTGGTTGCTGCCAAGAACTCAGACTCATAGACAACCTGAGCCGTCTTTTCCGTTCGCAATATGAATTTATACCGCCTGATTTCACCCCGAACAACCAGTTCCAATGAATGGGTTTGCAGTGGAAAACTGGCTGGAAAGCGCATGGATGCAAACCCCCCATTGTTCGCCAGAGACACCACACCTTCAAAAAACATACCTTCTGGATCGGGCCGCAAACTCGACTGTGATACACCACCCATCACGCCATCATTGACGATTCGTCCCGTTCGAACTGCTTCCGCGATCCTGAAATCCAACGTACTTTCCTTTGCCAAGGACAATCCTGTCCATCCCATCGCGCAAACGGGAAAGGTGCGGAGAATATTTCTGCGATTCATGTCTATTGATGACAAGTGGAATTTTCAATGGTTCCCAAAGTGCATTATGAAATTTATCTAAAAAATTTAACTTTGCAGGTGTCCAGTTTTAACAAAAATAGTACATCCCTCTTTGCTAAAAGGCTTGTGCAGACTCATGTGCGGGCTTCTGATCCAAGAGCCTGATGGATAGCGGCCATGCTCATCTTCAAAAACGCCATCCACCACATAAATTTCTTCCCCACCAACGTGCCTATGCGGATTGAAATAAGTTTGCGGCGCCCATCGAACCAAAGTTGATCCAGTGCCTTGTTGCATCAAGGGCATGACGGTGAGGCCAGGCACCATGCCTTGGTGCCAAGCAGCTGTTTGCGTATCGACGACTTCCCGCTCGACTTGATCGGGACCAAGATGGCGCAACTTGACAAAGAGGGTGCAGCCCGATTCGCTGAATGGCGCATGGGCAGAACCTGGGGGATTCATGACGTAAGTGCCGGCGGGGTAGTTGCCTGTCTCATCGCTGAATACCCCATCCAACACCAATATTTCTTCGCCAAATTCATGGGTATGCATTGGAAACTTGGATCGTGGTGCGTAGCGAACAATCGACGTTGCTTTTGCCACCTCGTCGCCTTGACGCTCAAGCATTCGCCGCTCCACACCCAACTCGGGACTGGGTTTCCAAGGCAAGTCATGATGATTGATCACGATCCTCTGGCTGAAATCGGCGTTGATATCCATTTATAAAATTAAAAAAATTAAATACATTTGGTAGCTTAAAACAAGCTTCTGTGATTACAAGTCAGAGGCTTAAAAATTTTTCTATTCGATTTTTTTCTGTGACCAAATCAGAGCCGACCCCTTGATGCACTATTTTTCCCTTTTCCAATACATGGAAGGTATCGGCCAGCACACTCAAAGACTTCAAATCACGGTCGACAATCAAAACAGAAAGATCAGAACCTTTTAACTGAAGCAACGTGCTCCAAATTTCTTTTCTGATGAGTGGGGCCAATCCCTCGGTGGCCTCATCTAAAACCAATAAAGCGGGCTGCGTCAACAAGGCGCGCCCAATGGCCAACATTTGCTGCTCACCCCCTGAGAGTTGATTTCCAAAGTGACCTTTCCTTTCGGCCAAACGGGGGAAAAGTTCGTAAACATCATTCAAGCGCCAAGATCGCTTTGTCTTAGAATCTTTTTTGAAACTCGCCAGTAAATTTTCTTCAACAGTCAAAGTAGCAAATATTTGACGGCCTTCAGGTACCCAAGCAAGCCCAGCCCTGGCAATTTTGAATGAGGGCAAATTGATCAGCGACAGATCCCGTAGCTTGACCTCCCCACCCATATAAGTCGTCAATCCAAAGAGTGATCGAATGAAAGTTGACTTGCCCATGCCATTTCGGCCAAGCAATGCCACGACTTCACCCCGCGCAATATGCATAGACACATCAAATAAAACACGTGAGCCCGCATATCCCGCAGAAAGACCCATCACCTGAAGAAGTGATTCAGTGGGCATTGATTTCGTCTCCGAGATAAGCCGATTTAACCAAGGGATCGTTTTTGATCATCTGGACCGTTCCGCTGGCAATGATGGCCCCATTGACCAAAACAGAAACCCTGTCGGCAAGTGAAAAAACGGCATCCATATCGTGCTCGACCAATAGGATTCCATATTTTGTTTTGAGCGAGCTCAACAGAGCGATCATCTGCTCGCTCTCTGATGGACCCAGCCCAGCGAGGGGTTCATCCAATATGAGCAATTTGGCCTGAGACGCCAAGCAGAGAACCAACTCCAGTTGGCGCTTCTCACCATGTGCCAGAGAAGCCGTGGTTTTAGAGGCCAGGTGCGACAAACCCACTTGCTCGAGCAAACCCTTTTGATGGAGGCTTAAGTCATTTAGGCCAGCACTTTTTTTCCACATTTGAAAACCCGATCGGGAGGCTGCAATATCAGCCACAATCAAATGCTCAGCAACCGTCATACTTGGAAATAACTGGGGCACTTGGTATGCCCGAGATATACCCAGTCGTGCCCGAGTTGATACATTTTTTGGGTTGATCAAAGATTGCTCATAGTAAATGGAGCCAGAATCGGCCTCTAGCTCACCAGTAATTTGGTTAATCAACGTGGACTTACCGGCACCATTGGGACCGATCAGCGCATGCAGTTCACCTGGAACAATATTCAACGAAACACGGTCGGTAACAACCAGTGCACCAAAACTCTTGACCAAATCAACGACTTCTAAGATGGGTTTAGCAGACATTTTTTATTGTCCATTCTTAGTGATCAAACCCATTAAACCTCTTTTCAAAAACAGCACCCTCAACATCAAAATAATACCTAAGCAAAACATCCAGTATTCAGTCCAAGTTGAGAAAACTTGCTCCATACAAACGAATGCTGCCGCACCCAAAATGGGGCCCAATATAGTTCCGGCAGAGCCCAAAATCACCATGAATAGAAATTCTCCCGATTGAATCCAGGAAATGCTAGCGGGTGAAACATATTCATTTAAATTCGCATAACCGACGCCACCGACGGCGCACATGCAGGCAGAAATCGTAAAAAGTGTCAGTTGGTAAGGGTATGGCATGAGCCCCATTGAGTTCACCTTGCGCGGGTTGTCTCTGGAGGCCAATATGACTTTGCCAAAATTGGAGCCCATCACCCGTTGGGCTATATACACAACCCCAATGAGCGCCGCAATCATGGTGTAAGCAAGAACCCTGGGTTGCGATAAATCAAAACCCCAAAACCATTTGGTGGCGGCTGGCAAAGTAAAGCCATCATCACCCCCGTACATTCTGAGTCCTTGGGCCGTGAAAAAAAGCATTTGTGAGAAAGCCAGTGTGATAAATATGAAATACAGCCCGCTGGTTCTGAGTGAGATAGCACCGATGAAACAACCAATGACGGCAGCCAACGTGATTGCAACGGGCATCACTATCCAGATTTGGGTGATGCCCAAATTTGCCAGAATTCCTGCGCTGTAAACGCCAATACCAAAAAAAGCCGCATGTCCCAAGCTGACTCGACCGACGAACCCCACCACCAAATCCAGACTCACGGCTGCAATTGCAAAGACTGATATGCGAGTCACCAACTTCGTGTAGTAAACATGATCAAACAACGGGATCAAGATGGCCAAAAGGAAAATCGCACCAAAAGTCCACATCAAGCGATTGCTGCTTGATGAAGCGGGATTTGTGGGGTGAATAGAAGTCATCCCATCCGCCTTCCAAACAGCCCTGCAGGCCGGATCGCAATGACAAAAGCCATCAATATATAGATGGCCGCATTAGAGACGATATTGCCAACGATGGCGCCCAATAAATTTGGCCAAACCATTCTGCCCAGTGTGTCCACCAGACCCACCAAAATGGCAGCATACAGCGCCCCCTTGAGTGATCCAATGCCCCCAATAACAACGACAGCCAATGAAAGAATCAACAAGGGTTCACCCATACCAGATTGGACCGAAAGCATTGGGCCCAACATGATGCCGGCCAATGCGGCCAATATCGCACTCATGGCAAATACGGCGGTGAATAAGAAATTGATATTGACCCCCAGAGCGCCAATCATTTCTCTTTTTTCAGCGCCGGCCCTGATTTGCATACCCAACCGCGTTTTCGTGAGTAAAAACCAAAGAACAATCCCCGCAAAAATAGCCACCGCAGTAATCACCAAACGGTATAGGGGATAACTAAATTCGGCAGTAAATTGGACGGGGCCTTCCAACCAAGTCGGCAAATTCACAAACAAAGGTTCTCGACCCCAGATCATGATGACCGCATCATTCAAGAAAAGACTCAAACCAAAAGTGGCCAAGACTTGATCCAAATGTGATTTGGAATACAAGTACTTGACCAATACTTTCTCAATCGTCCATGAAAGCGCAAACACCAACGCCATGGCCAACAAGATAGCCAAGCCAAAAGACTTCACAGAACTTGTGGCAAATGCGATCAAGAACGCACCCAGCATGAGCATGGATCCATGCGCCAAATTGATGAGGTTCATGACACCAAATGTCAAGGTGACTCCAACCGCCATCAAAAACAAAATCATGCCCAACTGCAGGCCATTAAAGACCTGCTCAATGAACAACCCCAGGGACATCTCCAAAATATACCTTTGTTGTTTACTTTAAAGGACATTTACCGACAAAATTATCAGCGGCCTTTTCTGAAATGATCGCTGTTGCCTTCAGAAACAATGAGCCATCGCTTCTCTCATCCACCACGGTCAGGTAGGTGTTTTGAATGGGGTGATTGTTGGAGCTGAAAGCAAATGAACCACGCACACTTTGGAAATTGGCTTTCTTCAGCGCAGCGCGAAAAGCGGCTTGATCTTTGACATTGCCCTTGACCTCTTTGACCGCTGAGTCAACGAGCATCATTGCGTCATATGCCAAGCCGGCATAACTTGCAGGATCTCTGCCAAATTTTGTTTTGAAGTCTTGCACAAAACGCTTGTTCACAGGATTGTCAATGCCAGCAAAATAGACCGCGCTGACATATGTACCCAAGACACTCTTGCCTTGTGCTTGGAAGGCGGTAGGCTCAGTCAATGCGATGTTTGAGAACACGGGGATTTTTCCGACCAGTCCCGCCTGAGCCCATTGGCGCATGAATGCGATACCCAGACCACCTGGGTAAAAAGCAAAAACGCCATCTGCGCCCGAGGCACGAATTTTGGCGATGTCAGCTGCAAAATCCAGTTGGGTCAAAGGTGTGAATTGCTGCGCAACGATCTCACCCTTGAATCCTGTCTTGGCCGCATCTGTATGCTCATACCCTGCTTCAAAGTCTGCACCAATCAAATACAACTTTTTAACGCCTTGCTTGGTCATGAATGCGCCCATGCCAGTGGTCAATTGTGCATTTTGAAATGATGCATTGAAATAATATGGGTTGCATTGCTCACCCGCATTGATCGCAACTCCACCGTTCATGCCAATAAAGAAAATTTTCGCATCAACAATAGGTTTGACACCTGCGACCAGTTCATTAGAGGCGGATAGGCCCACGATCAAATCCACCTTTTCTTTGTCAATCAATCTTGAGATCTCTTGCACCGTGGCACTTGGATTGCCTTTGGAGTCGGCCATCACCACCTCCACAGGCGTTTGACCAAACTTGCCACCCAAATGGTCCATGGCAATTTCAAAGCCTCTTTTCTGCTCCAGCCCCAGCACATTGAGCGGCCCACTTTGAGCAGATATAAAACCGATCTTTAATTTGGTTTGGGCCAAAACCTGATTGACGCTGACCAACATCAGCAACGCTGCGCTTAAAACGCCTGCTTTGAAAATCTTCTTCATGCTTGTATCTCCATTGGATTTGAAAAACGGGTACTTACTTTATAACTCGAAATTTACAGCTCGACTGGTTTGGTTCAGTAGAGATTGATTTTCATTTTTTGGATTCCTCTGAACCGTGCATTCTTGTTGAACACAGGCGGCTCAATCAATTTCATTTGAGGAAAGCGCTTGGCCAATGCCGGCAATGCAATTGCCAACTCCATTCTGGCCAATGGGCGACCCAAGCACACATGGATTCCAGATCCAAAGGCCAAATGCAAATTTGGCTTGCGCGTCAAATCAAATGCATTGGGTTGATCAAACATTCGCTCATCTCTGTTGCCCGCACCGACAGAGAAAATGACCTCGGTATTTTCCGGAATGACCCCAGATCCCAATGTAACCTCACGCGTTGTCCTTCGACCTTGCAGTTGCAATGGCGAACAAAACCGAATGCACTCCTCAACTGCCACGGGAATGTTGACATCAGCACTGCCCATTAAAGCCATTTGCTCAGGGTGGTTGATCAAAGCCAAAGTTGATAGCCCAATCAGATTGGTAGTTGTTTCATGACCGCCATTGAGGACCAAAATACACAAATGAGCCATCTCATTTTCAGAAATTTCTTCACCCCTCTTTTCAGCGGCAACAAGTGCACTGATGATGTTGGATGGAGTTTCCTCTAACGGCAATGCACGCCACTTGTTGATGTACTGTAGCAAGTAATCTTTGAATTTTTGCGTGGCGACATGACCGGCATCTATGACTTCTTTAGAAACAGTAGGGTTCAGTGGCAATAAGACTTGAGCACCTAAATCGCGAATGATTGGCCCCTCTTCTCTGGGCACCCCGAAAATATCACAAATCAATTGCACAGGGATTTTGGAAGAAAAGTCGACAATGAAATCAATGTCGCGCTTTTTTTCTACATCAAGAATGAGTTTTTCAACAATATCAACTGTGGCTTGCCGGAGTCTCTCAATAGATTTCTGTGTGAAAAAAGGATTGACGATTGTTCTGAGTCGATCGTGATCCGGGGGATCACGAAACAACATACTGGTTGTGTGATGCTCCAAAAGTGGGCCTTGGCCGAACTTCTTGATGAAAGCTTCGTCTCGGTTAACGACGCCAGTGAGGTCGCGCCAAACTGAAATAATGTCGTTATAACGGGTCAACAACACAGAACCATCGGCATTCAGGTGAATTGGATCATCATCCCTGAGTGCTTTGAAATATGGCTGTGGATCTAAATAATAATCTTCCGGAATATTAAATAAATTGAAAGCTTTGGCGTCAATGTGACTTGCAATGGCACTGGTCATGGAACTATTTCCTTTTGTTACTCAAAACAACACCTGCTGATAAAGCCCAAATCAAATTACAACTTCAGCTTGAAAAGCTCAATCGCGTTGGTTCTGCCAATTTTTTGGCGATCAGCGTTGCTGATGCTGGTCTGATCGAACCAAATGGCCGCATGGTCAATGTTTTCAAAAGGCCAATCTGTGGAGAATAAAATTCTGTCCGACCCGACTTCCAACATGGCATCAATCAGCGTTTGTGTCCTAAAATTCCCCGACGTTGTTAAGTAAAAATTGTCTTGGAAATAGTCGCCTAATTTCTTCTTTGCAGGGTATGCTTTCTCCTCTTTGACCCATCCATTGCGATGGTCTACTCGCCATATGCTGTATGGCAAGCCTTCGCCCAAGTGACCCAAAATAATCTTCAAGTGTGGGTGTTTGTCAAACAACCCACTGGCCATGAGCCTCAAAGCGTGAACAGCGGTTTCTTGGCCAAATGCCCAGGTCGGACCCATCAGCCAGGGATGACCAGCGTATATTTGCGACCATGATGGAATGGGATTTCTGGGATGCAAGTAAAAAGGTGCATCCAACTGCTCACAGGTCTGCCAAAACGCCGCATACTGTGGCGCATCGTAATAAACAAGATTCTCCGGTTGGTCTACTTGGGAAAAGCCATTGACCAATGAGCCTTTAAAGCCCAAATCTTTCATGCAACGGATTAATTCCTTTGTTGCCATGTCGGGATCTTGCATCGGCAAGGCCGCAAATCCCTGAAACCGATCTGGCCTTTTTGCCACTTGCTCTGCCAAAAAGTCATTGGCCTTGATCGCCAATTCGTTGGCTGTTTTTTTGTCTGTGATCGCTTGAATGGCCGGGGCATTCAGGGACAAAATCATCATCTCCATGCCGTTCTTGTCCATTTCCCTAAGTCGATACTCATGAATATCCATGAGGCGTTTCGAAAGCTCACCCCACACCGACTCTGCCAAAAACCCTGCCGAGTCTTGCAAAGTTTCCGGTAACGCAAAGTGCTCTTCCAATCCAATTTTTCCGTTCATAGCGCTAATTCCTTTAAAAATTAATACTGCCCTTTGGGCTCAAGGCCCAACAGGTGCTGGCCCACCATTGAAGACACTGCATCCCAATTGAGGCTGATGTGTTTGGAGATCGCATTGGCATCGCGCCACATGCGTTGAAGCGGTTGGTCAAGCGTCAAGCCAGCGCCACCAACTGCCGAGAAAAGTCCGTCTATGCCCTGTTGAGCCAATTTGGTTGCGTATGCATGATCGCGTCGATTTCTGATGCGCTGAGCAATATTGATGGTCACGCCACTCATGGCCATTTGCTCGACCTGGGTCGTGTCGCGATTGATCAAGAGGGTGGCTGCGTCCAATGAGGCACAAGCTTCCGCCAATCGGGACTGAACAGGGAAAAAATCTCTCAAACTGTTGCCCCCACCAGCAACAGCCCCGCGAGTGACACGAGATTCACACAGCTCAATAAATGTGTCAATGGCACCCGACAGAGTACCCAAGATCGGCGCAACCAGGCACACTGGAACTGCTGACAAAAACGGTATTGCGTAAATGGGATGAGGGTTATCTTTCAATCCAGGCGGGTTGCCAGATGAGAGCTCTGCAAATGTGATTTTTCGATGCTCAGGCACAAACACATCTGTTGTCATCACAATGGATTTTGACCCGGTTCCCGATTGACCCATGACATGCCAATCATCTTCAATATCCCAGTCATTTCTGGGAACCAACAGAAAACCGGCACTCGGCTTATCTGAAGGTGATGTCACTGGAAAATGAACCCCCAGCAACGCCCATTGAGAGTTATCGACATTGGAAGCAAAACTCCACTTTCCTTTGATCAGATAGCCGCCATCCACACGAACAGCACGTGTTGCTGGCGCGTAAGAGCCACACAAAATAGCCTGGGGATTTTCAAGCCAAACATCGTCTTGCGCTTGTTTCGGCAAAGTCGCTAGCAGCCACTGGTGAATAAGACCCAGCGCACAACCCCAAGCAGTTGAGGTGCACCCTCGACCAATTTCCGCGATCAAATCCATGAATCCCGTAAAGCCATACTCGTATCCACCGTACCTGGCTGGTTGCAAAAGTTTAAAGAAACCCAGATCTTTAAAAATTTGGGTCGTTTCCTCAGAGATTCGCCTGTTCAGTTCCGTCTCCTGGCCACGCTCACGCAGGTAAGGTCGCAAATCTTTTGCTTTCTCTAGGATGCTGGCAAGGCTGGGCGCTCCCATGACAGCACTTGATCGACCCGGCGCCATAGAAAATGGTTCTGCGAATGAATTGAATGAGTGATGAGGCGCATTCATACAGAGAAAACCCTTGATATTGCAACGCGTCTATTTTGGGTGTATTTAGTTGCAATTTCAAGTAATCTTTTCCAGTATTTACCCTATGCGTCACCCTCATGGCTACAATCTTGTGGAAAATAAATTACCTCAGAAATTTTTCATGCGCACCTCTTACTCACTCGAGAAAGCCGTTCCTTTTCTTCTTGCACGAGCGGGCATTAGCATGGGCAAAAGATTTGCAACACAACTTTTGCCATTCAATTTGAGCTTGATTGAATGGCGTGTCTGCGTCACCTTATATGAGTTGCAAAACTCAACCCTGGGCCAATTGGCAGAGAAGACTTCTTACGAAACTTCAACGCTATCGAGAACTGTCAACGGATTGATGAAAAAGAAGTTAGTCACACGGGTTCAATCCAAGTCTGATCGGCGCTCATTTGCGCTAAAGCTGACACCCGAGGGTCGAGCAGTGACCGTCAAAATCATTCCATTGGCGAAGGAATACGAAAATTACGCCCTTGTAGATTTCAATTCAAAAGAAGCTGATCAACTGCGGGCCATGCTGTCCAGGGTTTATGAGAACATGAATGCACATTCGACTGAGTGAAGGAATTGGCGTGATTTTTCATTCAAGAGAATCACATTTTTTAAACTGATTTGAGCGCAAATTTTCCTTCCTCTGGTCATATTTTTCAATCATTTATTTTGGAGATTCGCGTGATTCAATTTCAAGTGCAAGAAGCCAATGGAACCGTTCATGACGTTACTGCGGATGAAGGGGAAACATTGCTCCAGGCCACCATGAACGCTGGCATTGAAGGCTTTGTGGCCGAGTGCGGTGGCTGCTGTGTATGCGCAACCTGTCACTGTTACATCGCTGAAAGCGATATAGATAAATTGGATCTGCCAGCCTCTGATGAATTACAGATGCTGGAGTTCACAGCGACCGAACAATTACCAACGTCCAGGCTGGCTTGCCAAATCAAATTGACCAGTAAACACACAGGCATAAAAATTCACCTGCCTGAGCGTCAATACTGATCACCATTACGTCGCTTTGATAAAGCAGACTTCCACTGGCAGCACGCCTTCAAATTGAACGACAAGATCCCTGACTTCAATCAATAAGTTATGCATTGAGGATATTTTTAAAGTTTTGGTGTTTTCATTGGTCAGCATTTATTGGACGTTATGGCTAAAAATAAAAAACCCCTGCTATCTCTAACAGGGGTTTGAAAGTGGTGGGCCCACCTGGACTCGAACCAGGGACCAAAGGATTATGAGTCCTCTGCTCTAACCAACTGAGCTATAGGCCCTATCAACTGATTCTAATGGCCGGCATACCCAGCTCGGCCACGCCACAACCAAACCGCACACGACAGCACTCCAGCACAGGCCAAAATCATTTGCATCTCACGGGCCAAGGGATAAAAGGTGTCCACGCGATATGCCCAGGCGCACAGCGCCAAACAAACCCAGGCCAAGACACGCAAAGTGCGGTCATGCCTCTCTTGGCTTTGGCGCTTCAGCCATTGGTCACCCCAGGCCCGGGTGAATGTTCCGCACACCCAGCCCAAAGCGGCACCCGCCAGCACATCGGCGGGCCAGTGCGCGCCAACGGCCATGCGCGAGAGCCCGACACCCATCGCCACCATCAAACCGAGCCAGCCCCAAACGCCCCATCGGCGACCGGCCAGAACCACCGCCAGCAATGCAAAAGCGCTCAGGGTGTGGCCCGATGGAAAAGAATGAAACTCCAATACCGGTCCGACGATGTGAAACTGGCTGAGCTCCATGGCCCCTGCGGGTCGCGGCACTTGGGTCATCACCTTGGTCAGGCGCGACACCGCACCGCCCAAGGGCACCGCCAAGGCAAACCCCAGCAGGGCCTGCGGTTGCCACCACAGGCACAGGGCCAAAACAGTCAACACCATCCAGGTGTCACCCAAGATGGTCCAACAGGACCAGAGCACATCGGGCAACAGCATCGCCCATGAGTTCAAGCTCAAAAACAAGACTTTGTTCAAAGGGCTGACCTGCAAAGCCACAGCCGCCAACAGCACGGCAGCGGGTAACCCAATGGCTTTGGACAGTTTCATGGAAGGGCTTTCCAATCTCGGCACACATGGAGCGCAAAGCTACCCACGGTTTGCCCCAGGTGATGGCTTTGATGCGTCTCCACCCATTCGCAATGGGTAAAACCTGGCTCGGCCGCGCTGGCCATGGGGGCCGGATAAGGTTTGACCGACCAATCGACCCACAAGGCATCGTCGCCGGGCTTGAAGGTGCCAAACCACAAATCAAACTGGTCTTGGTGGCTTTGCGCCACGATCACGGGCAAGGGACGTGCGTACCAAGCCAAGCGACTGGCCAGGCTCCAGTTGACCACCGTCAATGTGCGCAGCCCGTGGGCCTTTGCCACGTGACTGGCACGTTCAGCGGCAGATTGCCACCCCTGCACATCCGCAAAGGGGTTGGCCGGTTGCCCCACTACCAAAGCCACGCACAAAGCCACGCTGGCCAGCGCTTGCAAAACCACCGCGCCGAGCAACCACCTTTTGCTGGTGGGCCACGCGTGACGCCAAGCCCAAGCGCCCAAAGGCAACAACAACACCCACGACCAACTGGTCCAGTGCGGCAGGGCCGAGCCCCTGCCCGATAAAAACAATGTCAGACACAAAGCAGGCAAAGCCATGCACAGGGCCAACCCTGCGGTCCTGCTGTGCCAGGCCATGCGCCGCCAACCGACCGCCAAGGCCCACCAAGACACAGGGCCAAAAACCAAGAGTTGCACCAACACAAAACCCAATACCCGCTTGGCTTGCCATTCTTCGCGCCCACCGGCATGGCCCCATTGGTAGGCGAAAGAGATCCATCCATGCTGGTGGTTCCACCACAAAACAGGGCTGATGAGCAGCAGCGCGATAGCGGCAGCCAGCCACGGGCCTGGGCCGCGCAACCAGCGCCAGCCCAAGGAAAAGGTCAACACCCCAAACACGCCAGGTACCAATAGCACCGCGGTGTATTTGGTCAACCCGGCCAGGCCCAGGCACAGGCCCAGTGCAGCCCAATCGCGCCAGGGGTATGGCGTGTTTGGCTCGGCGGTTAGGCTTGGGCGGAGGTAGGTCAATCGCAGCGTGACCCGCAGCAAAGCCAAGGCAATCGGCATCAGCAGGCTGTCCGGCACCAAGGCCAAAGCCAATAAATGGACCATGGGCGCGCTCAGCCACAACCACAAAACGCCTTGGGCAGCGGTTCGCGCGTCGGCCTGCGTGCCGTGGCGCAAGACCCAATCGGTGGTGATGCGCCACAGCAACCCCGCTGTGGCCATGGCGCAGGCCAAAGGGACGATGCGCAATGCCAGATCAGACCCGCCCAAGGCAACCGCAGGCCACTGCAGCCAACCCACCAAGGGCGGATGGTCAAAATAACTCCAATCCAAGTGGTAGGCGTATAAGGCGTAATGGGCCTCGTCCACCGACAAGCCCACGCCCATGGCCAATATCAGGTGCGCCATGGCGCCTAGCGTCAATGCCCAGCGCATGAACCGTTATTTGTTTTGGTGGCTGAGGGCATTGCTGACCAGCCGAGAAGTGATGTCCACGATCTGGATCATGCGCTCATAAGGCATGCGGGTGGGGCCGATCACACCCAGCGTCCCCACCACTTGGCCATTGACTTCATAGGGTGAGCTGACCACCGAGAGTTCTTCAAAGGGCACGATTTGGCTTTCACCCCCGATGAAAATACTCACCCCCTCGGCCTGAGAGGAAACGTCAAGCAGGCGCATCAACTGCGCCTTTTGCTCAAACAAATCGAAAGCGCGGCGCAAATGCCCCATGTCGCTGGAGAAATCGCTCACCGCCAGCAAGTTGCGCTCGCCGCTGATGACCACCTCTGCCGTGGTGTCGCTCATGGCCTCAGAGCCTGCGGCGACTGCCGTTTGCATCAAAGTGGCGATTTCGCTGCGCAGTTTGTCCACCTCGCTTTTGAGGCGTTCGCGCACCTGCTCGATGGCCATGCCGGCGAAATGGGTGTTGAGGAAGTTGGCCGCCTCTACCAATTGGCTGGTTGAGTAATCGGTTTCTGTGAAGATCACCCGGTTTTGCACATCTCCCTCGGGGGAGACGATGATCAGCAGCAAACGGCGCTCTGACAAACGCAAAAACTCAATGTGGCGAAACACCGATGTGCGCCTGGGCGCGATGACCACGCCGACAAAGTGGGACAAATTGGACAGGAGATGCGCCGCATTCAGGATGACCTTTTGCGGTTGCTCAGCCGCCAGGGCCGGGGTTTGCAGTTGCTCGCGCTGCACCGTGAGCATGGTGTCGACAAACAAGCGGTAGCCGCGCGCCGTGGGGACACGACCGGCCGAGGTGTGGGGGCTGGCAATCAGGCCCAGCTCCTCCAAATCGGACATGACATTGCGAATGGTGGCTGGCGACAGCTCCAGGCCAGAAGCCCGCGACAAAGTGCGCGATCCCACCGGTTGGCCATCGGCGATATAGCGTTCAACCAACGCTTTGAGCAACAACTTGGCGCGATCGTCTAGGATGGTCATGATTTCGAATGATTTTAGTGATGTAATTTCCCCATGCCCATTCGTTTTCAACAAATCGCCCTGATTGGTAAATACCCCAATCCCCAAAGCACCGCCCAGTTGTCCGGCGTGCGAGATGTTTTGCAAGACATCGCCACCTTTTTGTCCGGCTTGGGCTGTGGCGTTTACCTCGAACAAGAAACCGCTAACCACACCGGCCTGCAAGGGCTGCGCACCTTGGATGTGGAGGGCATTGCCCAACATTGCGATCTGGCCCTGGTGGTGGGCGGCGACGGCACCATGCTCAGCTTTGGTCGGCGTTTGGCCGCCACCGGCGTGCCCTTGATTGGCATCAACCAGGGCCGCTTGGGGTTCATCACCGACATTGCCCTCGAAGGTTATCAAGCCACCTTGACCCCCATGCTGGAAGGTTTGTATGAGGTGGATCAGCGCCCCCTGATGCATGCCAAGGTGTGGCGCGATGGGGTTTGCGTGTTTGACGCTCTGGCCATGAACGATGTGGTGGTCAACCGCGGCGCCACGTCTGGCATGGTGGAGTTGCGCGTCGAGGTGGATGGCCACTTTGTGGCCAACCAACGGGCAGACGGCCTGATCATTGCCTCGCCAACGGGTTCCACCGCCTACGCTTTGTCAGCAGGCGGGCCGGTGTTACACCCCGCCCTGTCCGGCTGGGCCTTGGTGCCCATTGCCCCCCACACCTTATCCAACCGCCCGATCGTGCTGGCCGACCCGGGCGAAATTGCCGTTGAATTGGTATCCGGGCGCGACGCCAGCGCCAACTTTGACATGCAGTCGCTGGCCAAACTGCTGCACGGCGACCGCATCACCGTGCGCCGCTCCCAGCACCAAGTGACTTTTTTGCACCCCAAGGGATGGAGTTACTTTGACACCTTGCGCAAAAAACTGCATTGGAACGAGGGGGGGACATGAGCCTGCGCGCCATGGGTTTGCGCGATTTTGTGATCGTGCGCAGCCTGGACCTGGAGTTCTCAAACGGCCTGAGTGTGCTCACCGGTGAGACGGGCGCAGGCAAATCCATTTTGATCGACGCCTTGCAACTGGCCCTGGGTGAGCGCGCCGATGCAGGCGTGGTGCGCGAGGGTGCCACGCGCTGTGAAATCAGTGCCGAGTTCGACGCCACGGCGCCGGTGCAGCTGTGGCTGCAAGCTGCGGGGTTTGAAGCCGGCGACAGCTTATTGCTTAAAAGAACCATTGATGCCCAGGGCAAGAGCCGCGCGTGGATCAACGGCAGCGCTGCCACTGCCACCCAATTGCGCGAGGTGAGCGAATGGCTGGTGGACATCCACGGTCAGCACGCTTGGCAAAGCCTGACCAGGCCGGATGCGGTGCGCGGCTTGCTCGACGCCTACAGCGGCATTGAGACCAAAGCCTTGAGCGGCCTTTGGCACGATTGGCGCACCAGCCAGCAAGCCCTGGATCAAGCCCACTTGGCCCAGAACAACCTGACCCAGGAGCGCGAGCGCTTGGAGTGGCAAATTTCAGAGTTGGACAAACTCAACCCCTTGCCCGATGAATGGGAAACGCTGAATGCCGACCACACCCGCCTGAGCCACGCCCAAGCCTTGCTGGACGCGGCCCAACATGCTTTGCGTGAACTCGACACCGACGACCAAGGTGCGCTGGCCCAACTGGCCAAAGCGCAAAACCTGTTGGCCGATCAAGCCCCGGTGGAGCCCGAGTTTGAAAACCTCGCCGATGTGCTGGCATCGAGCTTGGCACAGGCCTCAGACGCCGCGCATTCTCTTCAAGCCTGGCTGCGCCGCACCGACTTGGACCCGCAACGCCTGCAAAGCCTGGACGAGCGCATGGGCCTGTGGATGTCTTTGGCCCGTCGCCACAAGCGACAACCCGCCGAGCTGCCCGGCCTGCTGCAGTTTTGGCGCAGCGAGTTACTGCGACTGGCCTTGGCCAGCGACCTGGCGGCGCTGGAAAAAGCCCAGCTGGCCGCCTGGCAGGCCTACCAAACTGAGGCGCGTCGCGTTTCTCAAGCGCGCGGCCGGGGTGCCCCCAAATTGGCCAAAGCCATCACCCAAGCCATGCAAGGCTTGGGGATGCAAGGCGGCCGCTTTGAGGTGGCCTTGAACAAACTGCCACAGGCCCAATCCAGCGGTTTGGAAGAAGTGATTTTTTTGGTCGCTGGCCACGCCGGCAGCACCCCCAGACCGGTGGGCAAGGTCGCCTCCGGTGGCGAGTTGTCGCGCATCGCCTTGGCCATTGCGGTGACCACCAGCGCCTTGGGCCAGGCCCAAACCTTGATCTTTGATGAGGTCGACTCCGGGGTGGGCGGCGCGGTGGCCGAAACCGTGGGCCGATTGATGCAACAACTCGGCGCCGACCGCCAGGTGCTGGCCGTCACCCACTTGCCTCAGGTGGCGGCGTGTGCACACCACCACTGGCTGGTCACCAAACGCAGCGACAAGGCCGGCAGCTTCAGCCAGTTGCAAGCGGTCACGGATAACGAGCGGGTGCAAGAAATCGCCCGCATGCTCGGCGGCGACAAGCGCTCAGACACCTCCTTGGCCCATGCCCGCGAGATGCTGCAAAACCTGACCCAAGGCGCTGGCGCATGAAGAAAATTCGCCAAGAGTTGGTGCTCATCACCGGCATGTCCGGATCGGGCAAATCGGTTGCGCTGCATGCCTTAGAGGATGCGGGTTATTTTTGCGTCGACAACTTGCCGCCAGAGCTGCTGCGCTCGTTTGTCCAGCTAGAACAAAAACGCAAGGAAAAGCGCATCGCCATCGCCATGGACGTTCGCAGCGCAGCCTCTTTGCCTTTGCTGCCACAAGAGCTGGACTTGGTGCGGCAAAAAGACGTGGATGTGCGCATGCTGTTTTTAGAAGCCAGCACCAACACCTTGGTTCAGCGTTATTCTGAAACCCGCCGCCGCCACCCGCTGTCGCGCAGCGATGCTTTGAACCAGGCGCCAGACATCGAGCGCAATTTGATCGAATCGATCGAACTCGAGCGCGAGTTGCTGATGGACCTGCGCGACAAAGCCCACATCATCGACACCAGCCACTTGCGCAGCGCCAAGCTGCAAAGCTATGTGAAATCGCTGATTTCCGCGCCAGCTGCACAGCTGACCCTGATGTTTGAATCCTTCGCCTTCAAACGTGGCATCCCCATGCACGCTGACTTTGTGTTTGACATGCGCATGCTGCCCAACCCCCATTACGAAAATGGGCTGCGCGATTTGACTGGCAGCGACGCACCGGTGATGGACTGGCTGGGCCAACACGAGGCCGTGCATCGCATGGCCAATGACATTGAGCGTTTTTTGCGCGATTGGCTGCCATCGCTGTCCCAAGACCACCGCAGCTACGTGACGGTGGCGATTGGTTGCACCGGTGGACAACACCGATCGGTCTACATGGTGGAGCAACTGGCCCAACGTTTTCAAGCCCAGTGGGTCACCTTGTTTCGGCACCGCGAACAAGCCGACAAGGCCTGAGCCTTACACCGATAACAAGCGGCGCAGGGGTGCAGGCAAGCCCAATTGCGGCCACTCTTGGGCAGACCACCACTGGCCTTCACCCCAAACGGTTGAGGTGGGAACGGTCAAGCACATCGGGTGCAAGTGCAAATCCCGATGGGTGAGCACATGCACAAAAGAAGCAGGCAGCGCCACCTGGCGATGCAACGCCAAGGGAATGGATTGAAATGCCAAGTCCTCGCTGTCGAACACCGGTGGACCATACAAGCCTGCCCAAATCCCTTGAGCGGGTCGTTTGCGCAGCCAAACGCCACCCTCGGGCGAGCGCAGCAACAGCAACCACCAGGCCTGTGAACGGCGCACCAATTTGCGGGTTTTGTGGGGAAATGCCGTGGGCACCCCGCTGGCATGGCCTTGGCACATGGCGCGCACGGGGCATTGGTCACAGGCGGGTTGGCGGCTGTGGCACACCGTGGCACCCAAGTCCATCAATCCTTGGGTGTATTGGTGCATGGACTTCACCCATCGCCCACTGGGCAGCAGGGCATGGGCGTGTTGGTTCAGGTTTTTTTGTGCCGAGGACAAGGCCAAATCTTCTCCAAAGGCCAGCAGTCGGGTCAGCACCCGGCGCACATTGCCATCCATGATGGACACCGCTTGACCAAAACACAATGAAGCAATGGCTGCTGCGGTGGAGGGGCCAATGCCAGGCAACTTTTGCAAAGCGGCCATATCGTTGGGAAAGTGGCCAGCGTGCTCGCGCACCACGGTTTGCGCACAGCGATGCAGCATGCGGGCTCGGCTGTAGTAACCCAAACCGCTCCACAGGCCCATGACCTCATCGAGTTCTGCCGCTGCCAAATCTTCCACCCGGGGCCAGCGGCTTAAAAACCGCTCGAAATACGCCTTAACGGTGCTGACCTGGGTTTGCTGCAACATGATTTCCGACAACCACACGGGATAGGGCTGCAGGCTTTTTTGCCATGGCAGATCATGCCGCCCGTGTTGGCGTTGCCATTGGATCAACAGGGGGGCGAAAGCCGTCAGGTCTGCAGACATGGCTTTAGGCACGCTGGCATTGGGGGCAATAAAACGTCGAGCGCTGGCCTTGGGTCTTGCGCCGAACAGTGGTGCCGCAGTCGCGGCAAGGCAAGCCCTCGCGGTCATACACCTTGGTTTCCAACTGGAAGTAGCCGCTTTGGCCCTCCGTGCCGCTGAAGTCGCGCAAACTGCTGCCCCCGATCGCAATGGCCCTGGACAACACCTGTTGAATGGCCCCATGCAAAGCCGTGGCGCGAGAACGGCTGATGCGCTGGGCCGACAAAGTGGGGCGAATGCCGGCCATGAACAAGGCCTCACACGCATAGATATTGCCCACGCCCACCACCACAGCTCCCCCCAGGAGCAAGGGTTTGATGGCCGTTCGTCGCTGGTGCAAAGCTTGGTAAAAGGATTGGGGCTCGAAGCCTGGCTCCAAGGGCTCCACCCCCAAATGGCCGAGCAATTGCTGGGCTTGCGGGCTGTCTTGGCCAGGGGCATAGACCACAGCGCCAAAACGGCGCGGATCGTTCAATCGCAAACACCCCTGAGATGTCACCAGGTCAAAGTGGTCGTGTGGCCCAGGCTCGGGCCGCCGTGGCCACACGCGCAAGCTGCCCGACATGCCCAAATGCCACAACAAAAGGCCTTCGCTCAAGTCCATCAAGAGGTACTTGCCGCGGCGGCGCACATCCAAAATCGTGCGCCCCACCAAATTTTGAGGCAGGTATTGCAGCGGCCAGCGCAGGGGTTTGCCCATGTAAACCGCCTCAATGCGAGCCCCACGCAAGGGGCCCGTCAAGCCCAAACGGGTGACTTCAACTTCGGGTAATTCAGGCATGTGCGGCGCGGCGAAAGCAAAGCTGCGATTATCATCTGTGCATGAAAAAATCAGCGTGCTGGACCTTGTGCTTATTGTTGGCTGGCTCGACTGCGGCATGGGGGCAAACCGCCAGCGCCCGAAACGCTGCCCAAGCTCGGCAGCAGTCGGCCCTGATGGCGGAGGCCTTTTATGAGGTTTTGCTGGGTGAGCTCAATGCCCGCCAAAGCAACCCGGGGGCTGCGTTTTCTTTGCTGCTAGACGCAGCCACCAAAATCAATGATGTCAGGCTCTACCAAAGGGCGGTAGATCTGGCCTTGCAGTCTCGCTCTGGCGATGCGGCCTTGCAAGCGGCCAGGGCATGGAAAGGCGCCAACCCCAGCTCACGCCAGGCCAACCTTTATATCTTGCAAATCTTGCTGGCGCTCAACCGCTTGGGTGACGCCGTGGAGCCTTTGCGCGCCGAAGTCGACCTCGCACCGGCCGAAGAGCGAAACATGACCCTGGCCAACCTGCACCGGCACTTGGGTCAAGTGACCGACAAGAAAAAAGCGGTTTCTGTTTTGGAGCAGGCGATTACCGCTTACCTTCAAGCGCCGATCACTGCCGCTGCGGCCTGGACCAGCGTGGGGCGGGTGCGGCTGAACGCCAATGACACCAAGGGCGCTGTGGATGCAGCCCAAAAAGCCTACCAAGCCGATCCCAGCGCGATTGGCGCGGGCTTGCTGGCTTTGGAGCTGCTGGAAAAAAA
>CAMDJU010000018.1 GCA_945900695.1 Bordetella parapertussis
AGCGCGACCAAGGCGGCATCGGTATACGACACCGTTTTGCCGCCGATGTGGCGCGCCCCTTCCATGGACAAATCATCGCTGAATATCGCGCCTTGAAAGCCCAGTTGGCGGCGCAAAATGTCTTGCAGCCAACGCGCTGAAAAGCCAGCGGGCAAGGCGTCAACGTCGGGGTATATGACATGCGCTGGCATGATGCTGGTCAAACTCAGGGGCAGCCATTCATAGGGCTTGGCGTCATCAGCCAAGATGGTTTTGAGGCTGCGCCCATCGACCGGCACCTCGGTGTGGGAGTCGGCCCGCACAAAGCCATGCCCAGGGAAATGTTTGCCGCAATTGGCCATGCCCGATTGCAGCAAGCCATGCATGAGCTGTTGCGCCAGCACCGACACAATTTGGGGGTCGCGGTGAAAAGCCCGGTCGCCAATCACGCCGCTCTCGCCATGGTCCAAATCGAGCACGGGGGTGAAGCTCATGTCGACACCACAAGCGCGCAGCTCAGCGCCAAGCACAAAACCACAAGCGGTGGCTGCTTTGCACGCTTGCAAAGCAGCCGTGGCCGCGGGGGCCTGGCGCGGCACAGCCTGCATCCACATTTCGCCGAGTCGGCGCATGGGCGGCAAATGGGTGAAGCCATCGGTGCGAAAACGCTGCACGCGGCCGCCCTCATGGTCAACGCAGATCAAGGCATCGGGGCGCACGTCTTTGATGGCTTCACACAGCGCCGTCAGTTGTGCACGGCTGACCCAATTGCGGGCAAACAAAATCAACCCGCCCGTCAAGGGGTGGGCCAAACGGCGGCGGTCGGTGGGGCTCAGTTGGGTGCCAGCGATGTCCAAAATCAAAGGGGCGTGGGGGGTGTTCAAGGCTCAGGTTTCCATTTGTTCGATGACCACAAAACTGACCGCGTAATCGGTTTCGTCACTGACGCTGACGCGCGCGACCAGGCGGTGTGCGGCGCACCAGTCCTTCAGCACGCCGTGCAACACCACATGGGGCTCGCCACTGGGGTGCTTGGCGATTTCACACAAACGCCAAGTCATGGGCATGCGCATGCCCAAGCCCACCGCCTTGCTGAAGGCCTCTTTGGCCGAAAAACGGGTGGCCAGGTAACGCACCCCGCGCTCTGGCCAACGGGCAGAACGGGTGCGCCAGGTTTGCATTTCTGCATCCGACAAAATTTTGGCTGCAAAGCGTTCGCCATGGCGCTCCAGCGATTGGCGAATGCGGCGCACATCGCATATATCGGTGCCAATGCCATAAACCATGGGCTGGGCTTTCAGCGCAAGCAGGCCAAATAAGCGGCCACCGTTTGGGTATACCCCTGCTCCAAAGCGTCTGCGATGAGGGCGTGTCCAATTGAGACTTCTTGCACGCCTTGGACGGTTTGCACAAAGTCGCGCAGGTTGTGCAGGTTCAAGTCATGTCCGGCATTCACGCCCAAACCCACCGCTTGGGCCGCCAGCGCAGCTTGGGCAAAGCGGGCCAGCACCGCAGCGGCTTGCGCGCTGCCGTGGACTTGGGCATAAGGCTCTGTGTACAACTCGATGCGGTCTGCACCGACGGCTTTCGCACCGGCCATGGCTTCAGGCACGGCATCCATGAACAAACTGACCCGCGCACCCGCATCGTGCGCGGCTTGGACCAGGGGCCGCAAGCGCGCCTCATCGGCTGGGAAAGACCAGCCATGGTCGCTGGTGAACTGCCCCTCGCTGTCGGGCACAAACGTCACTTGGTGCGGGTGCGCACTGCCCACAAAACCCATGAGGTTGTGAAAGGGGTTGCCCTCGATGTTGAATTCGCGATCCGGCCAATCGCGCATCAAAGCCGCCAAATCGGCCACGTCGCCCGCACGGATGTGGCGCTCGTCGGGGCGAGGATGAACAGTGATGCCCTGGGCACCCGCTTGCAAACACAGCTCGGCAGCACGAACCACGCTGGGGATCCCCAGGTGACGGGTGTTGCGCACCAAGGCGACTTTATTGAGGTTGACGGACAGCGCTGTGTTCATGGTCAAAGGCTTTAAAAGGCTTGCACATCGAGCATGACTTGGCGCGTGCGCAGGGTCTGGACACCGCAATGGTAGTGCAGCAATTGGCGCAATTGGGTCTGCAGGGCTTGGCGTTGGTGGCTGGGCCATAGGGCGCATTCGCGCAGCAAAGCAGGCAGGGGCCATTCGCTCGCCAGGCCTTCGCCCAGGGCCAGCCACAACGCGCCGGGCAAGGCCGCCACATCTGGCGCACCGGCGCTGCGCAAGCCCCCCTCGGGCACCAAGCTGTAACTCGCCTCCCGCTGCAAAGGCCCCAAGGTGAGGGTTTGTTGCGCCAAGTCGGGCAGCAAGCCCACATCGCGCAACAACAGCAATTCGAAAGCGCGCAGCGCAGCGGCTGTGGTGGTGGCTGGGGCGGTGGCCAACACCTGCACCACCTGTGCATACACGTCAAACAGGCGCGGATGGGCATCGTCTCGCGCCAGCAAGCGCATCAGCAATTCATTCAGGTAATAGCCCGAGAGCAAGGCGTCGCCACTGGGCATCGGGTGGCCGCCCACCCATTCGGCCGATTTGAGGGTGCGCACCTCACCCGTGCCGCCATAGGCGATGGACAAACGCTGCAAGGGCAAGAGCACCGGGCGAAAGCCAGAGCTGGGTCGCTTGGCCCCTTTGGCCACCAAAGCCACGCGCCCGTGGTGGCGGGTGAAGGCCTCCAAAATCAGGCTGGTCTCGCTCCAGTCATAGCGGTGCAGCACAAAGGCGGGCTCGTCGCTGGTGCGCGCGGCGCTGGCCCTACTCGTAGCCAAAGCTGCGCACCCGGGCCTCGTCGTCGGCCCACCCAGAGCGCACCTTGACCCACAACTCGATGAACACCTTGGCATCCAGCAAGGTCTCCAGTTCGGTGCGCGCTTCGGTGCCCATGCGTTTGAGCCGCTCGCCGCCCTGTCCAATGACCATCGCCTTGTGCCCATCGCGCTCAACCACGATGGTGGCGCTGATGCGCACCATCCGGCCCCCTTTGTGGGCCGGCTCTTCCTCGAATTTATCGATCACCACGGTCGAGGTGTAGGGCAACTCGTCGCCCGTGAGGCGAAACAGTTTTTCCCGCACGATTTCGCTGGCCAGGAATTTTTCGCTGCGATCGGTCAGCTCGTCAGCGCCGTACCACCACGATTGCTCTGGCAAATAACGGCTGCATATCTCCATCAAATGCGCCACATCCTTGGGATTTTTAGCGCTCAAGGGTACAAATTCTGTGAATGGATAGCGTTCTTGCATGGATTTGAGCCATGGGGCCAACTCGCCTCGGCGGTGCACTTTGTCCAGCTTATTGGCAATCAACAAAACCCGGCTGCCCGGCCTCAACAAGGCCAGCACCTTGGCGTCGGCCAACGCAAAGCTGCCGGCCTCGACCACAAACAGCACCAAATCCACATCGCCCACCGCACCCAAAACGGTTTTGTTGAGCGAGCGGTTCAAGGCGTTGTTGTGTCGGGTTTGAAAGCCCGGGGTGTCGACAAAAATAAACTGCGCCAGGCCTTCGCTGCGGATGCCGGTGATGCGGTGGCGCGTGGTTTGCGCTTTGCGCGAGGTGATGCTGATTTTTTGGCCCACCAAGGCATTGAGCAAGGTGGACTTGCCCACATTGGGTTTGCCCACGATGGCCACCAAGCCACAGCGCTGGCCGGGCAAGCCCACGGGCGCGCCCAGCGGGGCGCCACCGGCTGGGGCCAGAGCTGCGCTGGGCTGCACCTCTGGCGGGGCATGCTGGGGCACAGAGTCTGGCGGATCAGGCTGGTTCATGGGGGGCTTTCTTTGAAGGTTTGCAGCACCACCGCCGCAGCGGCTTGCTCGGCCGCTCGGCGCGAGCTGCCGATGCCTCTTTCGTGCCGCCCCAGCTCAGGGATTTCACATTCGACATCAAAAATTTGCTGGTGGGCCGCACCCGAAGTGCCCACCACCCGGTAAATGGGCAGTTTGAGCTTGCGCCCCTGCAACCACTCTTGCAACTCGGTCTTGGGGTCTTTGGCCACGGCTTGCATTTGCGGGTGGATCTCCACACTGGCAAACATACGCTGAACCAAACCCTGGGCAGCCTCGTAGCCCGCGTCCAAATAAATGGCGCCAATCAGGGCTTCAAGCGCGTCGGCAAGTATCGAAGGTCTTTTGGTGCCGCCTGAGCGCAGCTCACCCTCACCCAACTGGATCAAACCGGGCAAGCCCAGCTTCAAGGCCTGCTCATGCAGGCTTTCTTGCCGAACCAAATTGGAGCGCATGCGCGAGAGTTCGCCCTCCGGCACATGGCTCATGCGCTCAAACAACAGGTGGGCCACCGCCAAATTGAGCACCGAGTCGCCCAAAAACTCCAAACGCTCGTTTTGCTCAGTCGAATGGCTGCGATGCGTCAGCGCCTGTTGCAGCAAAGCGGGGGTGTTGAACACATGCTGCAAGCGCTGTTGCAGCGCCACCAAGTCTGTTCGGGCGGCCGGCGGTTCTGACATGCTCAGTCGATGGCCCCGATGCGTTTGAGGTTGCTGAAATTCATCCAGACCATGATGGCTTTGCCCACGATATTGGCCTCTGGCACAAAGCCCCAATAGCGCGAGTCCAGCGAGTTGTCGCGGTTGTCACCCATCATGAAAAAGTGGCCCGGTGGCACCTTGCACACCACGCCTTCAACGCTGTAGCTGCATTGGTTTTTGAAAGGGAAGTCTTCCGTGCCTGCGATAAACGCAGGCCGCTCTGCATTGTTGAGCAAGCGCACATCTTTGGTGGGGGCCATTTCCGCAGGGCTGGCCCCCACGGGAAAGGTTTCTTGGAACTGCTTGATGTAGCTCAGGCTGTCTTCTTCAAAAAAATCGGGCAAGCTGGCCTTGGGCACCGGCTGGCCATTGATGGTCAACTGCTTGTTCAAGTAAGCCACTTCGTCACCAGGGACGCCGACCACCCGCTTGATGTAGTCCAGGCTGGGTTTGGGTGGGTAGCGAAACACCATGACATCGCCCCGGCGCACCGGCTCACCGTCGGTGACCTGGGTATTGATCACGGGCAAGCGCACACCGTAATGGAACTTGTTGACCAAGATCAGGTCGCCCACCCACAGGGTGGGGATCATCGAGCCAGACGGGATTTTGAACGGCTCAAACAAAAACGAGCGCAGCACAAACACAACCAAAATCACTGGGAACAGGCCGGCCGTCCAGTCCAACCACCAAGGCTGCATGAGCAAACGCTCGCGGGCAGGGGTGGTATCGACATCGGTTTTTTGGATGCCCAGCTTATTGAGTTCTTCGCGCCGCGCCAGTGCCTCATCCTCGAGGGCTTGGGCCTGGGCCAAGCGTTGGGGCAGGAAATAAAAGCGCTCGGCGAACCAATAGACACCCGTGACCACGGTGGCGGTGAACAGCAAGAGAGCGAAATTGCCGTCATACATGCCCAGGTACCAAGCGCCGGCGTAGCTGACGAAGGCGGCCAACACAAATGCGGTGAAGATGGGCATCAGTCTTCCACCTGCAAAATGGCCAAAAACGCTTCTTGTGGGACTTCCACCGATCCAATTTGTTTCATGCGTTTCTTGCCTGCCTTTTGTTTTTCCAACAATTTACGTTTGCGACTGATGTCGCCACCGTAGCATTTTGCCAGCACATTTTTGCGCAAGGCCTTGACGGTTTCGCGCGCAATGATGTTGGCACCGATGGCCGCTTGGATGGCCACATCAAACATTTGGCGCGAAATGATTTCGCGCATCTTGCCGACCACGGCGCGGCCTCGGTATTGGGATTGGCTGCGGTGCACGATGATGGACAAGGCATCCACTTTTTCAGCGTTGAGCAGGATGTCCACCTTGACCACGTCAGCGGCGCGGTACTCTTTGAAGTCGTAATCCATGGAGGCGTAGCCGCGGGACACCGATTTCAGCTTGTCAAAGAAGTCGAGCACGATCTCGCCCAGGGGCAGCTCGTAGGTCAGCATCACTTGGCGACCGTGGTAGGCCATGTTGAGCTGGACCCCGCGCTTTTGGTTGGCCAAAGTCATGACCGCGCCCACATAGTCTTGCGGCATGTACAAATGCACGGTGACGATGGGCTCGCGGATTTCCAACATCCGCCCTTGGTCTGGCATTTTGGATGGGTTGTCGACCAACACCACCTCGCCGTCGGCGCGCACCACTTGGTAGACCACGCTGGGGGCGGTGGTGATCAGGTCTTGGTCAAATTCGCGCTCCAAACGCTCTTGCACGATTTCCATGTGCAGCAGGCCCAAAAAGCCGCAGCGGAAGCCAAAACCCAAAGCCTGGGAAACTTCGGGCTCGTAATGCAGGGAAGAGTCGTTGAGCTTGAGCTTTTCCAGGCTGTCGCGCAAAGCGTCGTATTGGTTGGCCTCGGTCGGGTACAGGCCAGCAAACACCTGCGGCTTGATCTCTTTGAAGCCCGGCAAGGCCTCGGTGGCCGTGAAGGCCGCGCCGCCGGTGCCGGTTTTGATCAGCGTGATGGTGTCTCCCACCTTGGCCGCTTGCAGCTCTTTGATGCCCGCAATGATGTAGCCCACCTCGCCAGCCTCCAAGGACTCTCGCGGTTCATTGGCGGGGGTGAAAACGCCCAAGTTGTCGGCGTTGTAGGTGGTACCGGTGGCCATCATCTTGATGCGCTCGCCCTTGGCCAAGCGGCCATCGACCACCCGCACCAGCATGACCACACCCACATAGGTGTCGAACCAGCTGTCGACGATCATGGCGCGCAAGGGGCCATTGGGGTTGCCTTTGGGGGCCGGAATTTTGGCCACGATGGCCTCTAGGATTTCATCCACGCCCATGCCCGTTTTGGCCGAGCAAGGAATGGCGTCGGTCGCGTCAATGCCGATCACATCCTCGATTTCGGCTTTGGCGTTGTCGGGATCGGCCTGGGGCAAATCCATTTTGTTGAGCACCGGCAGCACCTCCACCCCCAGCTCGGTGGCGGTGTAGCAGTTGGCCACGGTCTGGGCCTCCACACCTTGGCTGGCGTCGACCACCAGCAATGCGCCCTCACAGGCTGACAGCGAGCGCGAGACTTCGTAAGAGAAGTCCACGTGACCCGGTGTGTCGATCAAGTTCAGGTTGTAGACCTGGCCATCTTTGGCCTTGTATTGCAAAGAAGCGGTTTGCGCCTTGATGGTTATCCCACGCTCTTTCTCGATGTCCATCGAGTCAAGCACCTGCGCTTGCATTTCTCGATCGCTCAGTCCGCCACAGCGTTGAATCAACCGGTCGGCCAGGGTCGATTTGCCATGATCGATGTGCGCGATGATCGAAAAATTTCTGATGTTCTTCATCAATGGGTGCTGTTAAGTGACTGAATTAAAAGGCGCGAAACCATAAAAAAGGGCGCGTCAAGTGCTGACGCGCCCTGAACCAACAATCTATGGCAACTGCGATAGTTGGGTCTTCATTGTATGGAAATTGGATCCAAAACAAAGGCCCTTGGCACCGTTGGATGGCCCGTTGCAAGCCAGCAACAGGAAAGTTATACACAACATATCAACAATCTCTGGGTAATTTTACTGAACAACATGTGGGCGAACTGTGGACTCAGTGTCAACATCTCGCATGGTGGATTTTAATGGCTGGCAATGATGGTTTTGATCTGTGTTCAAGAGGTATTTTTCCGACATTTGTGACAACAGTCAGCTGATTGATGTCATATTTTTGTCGATTTGATGTGGAAAAAATATTCTTGGCAAGCAATCAGATGCCCTGATAAACCCCAACCCAAAGTGGGGTTTGGGGTCTTTCAGGCCACCCATGCCCAATCATTTCTGGGGGCGAATCAAGGTGTACTGGGCCCACTCACCCCGGCGCAGCAAGATGGCCACGGGCTTGGTCTTGTCCAACCGCGCCAGCACGGTCTCAAACTCTTTGACGTTCTTGATCTCGGTGTTGGCCACGGCCATGACGATATCCCCCTCGCGCAAACCAGCCAGTGTGGCGGGTTCGGCCACCGTTTCCACCCGCACACCACCCCGCAACTTCAGCTCTTGCCGCTGTGCGTCAGAGAGCTCGCTGACGGAAAACCCCAAGAACTGCGCCGCATTGGAAGCGGGGGGTTTTTCAGTGGGCGCTGCCGCCTTTTGAACTGTTTTATCGGGCTCGACTTCGCCGACCACCACTTGCAATTCTTTGCTGCTGCCACGGCGCCAAACGGTCAAGCTGGCTTTGCTGCCGGGCTTGACACTGCCCACCATGCGCGGCAGATCGGCTGATTTCTCGATGGGCTTGCCTTCAAAGCGGGTGATGATGTCACCCGCCTCCACGCCAGCCTTGTCAGCGGGAGAGCCGGCCTCGACGCTGCGTACCAAAGCGCCCTGTGCCTTGGCCAGCCCCAACGACTCGGCCACGTCTTTGCTGACCTGGTCAATTTGCACCCCGATGCGCCCACGCTGCACGCGGCCCAAGGTGCGCAATTGCTCGCTGACCCGAATCGCCTCGTCAATCGGTATGGCAAACGAGATGCCCATGAAGCCACCCGAGCGCGAATAAATTTGGCTGTTGATGCCAACCACCTCACCGCGCATATTGATCAGCGGCCCGCCCGAATTGCCGGGGTTGATGGCCACATCGGTTTGGATAAAGGGCAAATAGTCGCCCGTATCGCGCTGCTTGGCACTGACAATGCCGGCCGTGACCGAGTTGTCCAAACCAAAGGGCGAACCAATGGCCATGACCCATTCGCCCACTTTGAGGCGGTTGACGTCGCCGATTTTGACCACCGGCAAACCTGTGGCCTCGACCTTGACCACGGCCACATCGCTGCGTTTGTCCACGCCCACAATGCGGGCCTTGAACTCGCGCTTATCGGGCAAAGTCACCAGCACTTGGTCCGCACCGTCCACCACATGGGCATTGGTCATGATGAAGCCATCGGCGGTCAGGATGAAGCCCGAGCCCACGCCACGGGGCTGCCCCTCTTCTTGGGGTTGCGGTCTATTGGGACGCTGCTGGCGCGGCGTGTTGGGCTGGCCAGGGAAAGGCTGGCCAAAAAAGCGCCGAAACAGCTCCTGCATTTCTTCATCGGCATTGCCGCCTTGGGGCTGGCGGTTGCTGGCTTTTTCGAGGGTACGGATGTTGACCACCGACGGGCCCACCTGCTCGACCAGTTCGGTGAAATCAGGCAAGCCACGCATGCCCTGGGCTTGCACGGGCGCAGCCGCCAGCACCGCCCAACCCAAAACACAGCCGATCAACCACGCTGGGGCTTTCGAAATTCTCTTTAATTCAATCATCGCATTTCTCCAGAATTTTCCAATTTTGTCTGCGGGCCGTGAACAGCACGCCGCAGGTCTTCCCACAGTTCCACGTCGGGGCCACGGGCCAGCCACATCCAACGCGGCGCTGACCATCCCGCCAAGCCTTTCCCAGATGGGGGATCAAAACGCAAAAGCAAGGCCTGTTGCCAATCCCATTGAACCGTCAAACGGCCTTCAAAGACCTGGCCTTGAACCGTCTCCCAGCGCCAAGCCGCCCCATCCCACACCAGCCAAGCAGGCACCACCCGGGTATCGCGCTGGGCCCAAACCACCCAAGCCCCCAACAGCAGGGCCACTGCCCCCTGGGCCCAGGGGGCAGTTTGGCTCCAGCACCAGGCACACCACACCCCAAGGGCCAACACGGTGATCACCACATACAAGACTTGCTGAAAAAAACAAGGCCCCAACGGGTACGACACCGGAGGGGCTGCTCGCATGGGCAAAGGGCCCTGTCAAATGCGCTGGAAGATCAACGTGCCGTTGGTGCCACCAAACCCAAAATTGTTTTTCATGGCGATGTTTATGGGCATGTCGCGCGCGGTGTGGGCGCAATAGTCCAAATCGCATTCGGGGTCGGGATGCTGCAAGTTGATCGTGGGGGGGATTTTTTGGTGGTGCAAGGCCAGCACCGTGAACACGCTTTCAATGCCACCGGCCCCGCCCAGCAAATGGCCGGTCATGGACTTGGTGGAGCTGATGGCCACCTGGTGAGCATGGGCCCCCAAAGCCGCCTTCACCGCCTGGGTTTCGTTGATGTCGCCCAAGGGCGTGGAGGTGCCGTGGGCATTGAGGTATTGAATTTGATCCGGATTGATGCCCGCATTGCGCATTGCATTGATCATGGCGCGGCGTGGTCCGTCCATGTTGGGCGCAGTCATGTGGCCGGCATCGGCGCTCATGCCAAACCCGGTGAGCTCGGCGTAAATTCGCGCGCCGCGCGCTTTGGCGTGCTCGTAAGACTCGAGCACCATGACCCCGGCACCCTCGCCCAGCACAAAGCCATCACGGTCGCGGTCCCAAGGGCGCGAGGCGGTTTGGGGATCGTCGTTGCGCGTGGACAAGGCACGCATGGCGGCAAACCCACCCACGCCCAAGGGTGAAACGGTGGCTTCGGAGCCGCCCGCAACCATGACGTCGGCGTCGCCATATTCAATCAAACGGCCCGCCTCGCCAATGCTGTGCAAGCCAGTGGTGCAGGCAGTGACCACGGCCAAATTGGGACCTTTGAAACCACAGCGTATCGAGACATGGCCAGAGATCATGTTGATGATCGAGGCAGGCACAAAAAACGGGGAGATGCGCCGCGCACCCCGGGCCACCAATTCGGCATGGGTGTTTTCGATCAGGGGTAAACCACCAATGCCCGAACCGATCACACAGCCAATTCGGGTGGCTTCTTCTTCGCCCAAGGCCGCGCCGGTGGGCAAGCCCGCATCGGCCACGGCCTGTAAAGCGGCGACGATGCCAAAGTGAATGAAACTGTCCATCCCCCGCGCTTCTTTGGGGCTGATGTAGCTGTCCAAGTCCAGTCCGCGCACCTCGCCAGCGATCTTGCAAGCAAAGCCCTCGGTGTCAAATTTGGAGATCAGGCCAATGCCTGACCGACCAGCCAAGAGGTTGTCCCAGGCCTGGGTGGGCGAATTGCCCACGGGGGACACGCAACCCAAACCAGTGACAACGACGCGACGTCGGCTCATGCCATGCGCTCCAATCAATCAGGCTTTTTGATGGGTCAAGGCGTAGTCAATGGCGTTTTGGACGGTGGTGATCTTCTCAGCGTCCTCATCGGGAATTTCGATGCCGAATTCGTCTTCCAATGCCATCACCAACTCCACGGTGTCCAAGGAGTCCGCACCCAGATCGGCCACGAAGGCTTTTTCGCTGGTGACTTGTGACTCTTCCACGCCAAGTTGTTCGGCAATGATTTTTTTGACGCGTGCTTCGATATCGCTCATATGTCCCTCAAAGGGTTGTGAAGAAGTCCGCGATTTTAGCCGTGCGGACACACCGGTTGTTTTCCTAGGGTTTGCCCTTTGTCATGCCATGAACATTCCGCCATTGACATGCAGTTCTTGCCCGGTCACATAGCCCGCATGCGAACTGGCCAAAAAGGCCACGGCATGGGCCACATCCTCGGGTTTTCCGAGGTGACCCAAAGGGATTTGGGCCAGCAAAGCTTGTTGTTGCTCGGGGGGCAGACCGGCGGTCATGTCGGTGTCTATGAAGCCCGGTGCCACGCAGTTGACGGTGATGTGGCGGCTGCCCAGTTCTCGCGCCAAGGCGCGGGTCATGCCCGCCACGCCGGCTTTAGCGGCGGCGTAGTTGGCTTGGCCGGGGTTGCCCGAGGCGCCCACCACGCTGGTGATGTTGATGATGCGACCATAACGCTGCTTCATCATGGGCCTCATGACCGCGCGACTCAAGCGAAACACCGCCTTGAGGTTGGTGTCGATGACCGCGTCCCAGTCGTCGTCTTTCATGCGCATGGCCAAGGTGTCGCGGGTGATACCAGCGTTGTTGACCAGCACATGCAAGCCGCCAGAGGCTTTGACGATGCCGTCGACCAAAGCTTGCACCTGTTCGGGGTCGTTGACTTGCAAACAAGCACCTTGACACCCGGCAAAAACCGACAACTGCTCACTGATGCGGGCTGCGCCCTCGGGGGTGGTGGCGGTGCCAGTGACGTGAAAGCCGTGTTGCGCCAAGGTGATCGCAATCGAGGCGCCAATACCACGCGAGGCGCCAGTGACCAAAGCAATGTGGGGTGCAGTATCTGGAGAGGACATGGTTTTATGAGAGGAGGGCTTGTACCTGCGCCAAAGTGGCGGGGTCATACAAGGGAGCGGCTTGCAAACTGGCGTCAATGCGTGGCGTCATGCCAGCCAACACTTTGCCAGGTCCGCATTCCACCACCAAACTCACGCCGCGCTGTTGCATAGCGCGGATCACTTCCACCCAGCGCACCGGTCCAAAGGCTTGGCGGTACAAGGCATCGCGGATGTCGTCCGCGCTGCTGGGGCTGGCCACATCGATGTTGTTGATCAAGGGGATGGTGGGCGCTTGCCATGCAATGTCTGCCAGCGCTTGGCGCAGTCGCTCGGCGGCGGGCTTCATCAAGGCGCAGTGAAAAGGCGCGGACACGGGCAGCGGCAAAGTGCGCTTGGCACCGGCGGCCTTGAGCATCCCGCAGGCTTTGTCCACGCCTGCTTTGCTGCCGGAAATCACGGTTTGGCTGGGGTCGTTGAAATTGGCGGCTTGCACCACCTCAGAACTGCCCGCGCCAAAGCTGTCTTGCGCCTCTTGGCAAATGGCATTCACTTGATCAGACGGCAAACCCAAGACCGCCGCCATGGCACCGGTACCGACCGGCACGGCTTCTTGCATGGCTTGTGCACGCAGCCGCACCAAAGGTACGGCTTGGGCCAAGCTGAGCACGCCACTGGCCACCAAAGCCGAGTATTCGCCCAGCGAATGCCCTGCCACCACAGCGGGTGCGGCGCCACCCTCAGCGCGCCAAACACGATAAGCGGCCACAGCGGCCACCAACATCACCGGCTGGGTGTTGGTGGTGAGGGCCAAATCTTCTTTGGGACCGGCATGGATGAGTTGGCCCAAGTCTTGGCCCAAAGCTGCACTGGCCTCGGCCAAGGTGTCGCGCACCACGGGGTTATCGCCCCACGCATCCAACATGCCCACCGACTGTGAGCCTTGACCCGGAAACACAAAAGCAAATGTCTTCATATCAATAGCGAAAAAGTACCGAGCCCCAAGCGAAACCACCGCCCACGCCTTCGAGCATGACCAACTGCTCGGCTTTCATTTGCCCTGAACGCACACCAGCGTCCAGCGCCAAAGGAATGGAAGCAGCCGAGGTGTTGCCGTGCTCGGCCACGGTCAAAATGACTTTTTCCATGGGAAGTTTGAGTTTTTTGGCGGTGCTTTGGATGATGCGGATATTGGCTTGGTGCGGTACCAGCCAATCGAGGTCGGCGTCTGTCAAACCGGCTTTGTCAAGCACCGCACGTGCCGTGGCCTCGAGCACACCCACAGCCAACTTGAAAACGCCTTGGCCGTCCATTTTCAGCACGGGGTCGCCCAGAATTTGGCCGTTTTGCACGTGGCCTGGGACGCACAGCAAACCCACATGTTTGCCGTCGGCATGGATGTCAGTGGCCAAAATGCCGGGTATGTCCGAGGCTTCGAGCACCACCGCACCCGCGCCGTCGCCAAACAACACGCAGGTGGTGCGGTCTTTGAAGTCGAGCAATCGGGAAAACACTTCCGAGCCCACCACCAAGGCGCAGCGGGCATTGCCAGCACGGATCATGGCGTCGGCCACGCTCATGGCGTAAATAAAACCGGCGCAAACCGCTTGCACATCAAAGGCCGGCACGCCCGCAATGCCCGCCGCATCGGCATCGAGTTGCGCCAGCTTGTGCTGCAAGATGCAGGCGGTGGACGGGAACACCATGTCGGGCGTGGAGGTGGCGACGATGATGAGGTCGATGTCTTGCGGGCGCTTGCCCGCGGCTTGCAAAGCGTTTTTGCAGGCCTCAAAGGCCAGATCGCTGCTGAAAACACCCGTGTCGGCGAAGTGTCGAGCCCGAATGCCGGTGCGCTCGACGATCCACTCATCGGAGCTCTCCACCCCATCGGCGGCCAGTTGGGCGACCAAATCGGCGTTGCTCAAACGGCGCGGGGGCAGGTAACTGCCGGTGCCGATGATGCGGGCGTATCGATTCATGTATGGGCCGTTCAATCGGTATCTGGGTTGGACGGTGTTGCACTTCCCTGAAGCAGGGGCGCAGCATGGGCAATGCGTTCCTGCACCTGGGCTGTCAAGTCATTTCGTGCCGCATCATAAGCCCGGCGCAAGGCATTTTCAAAGGCAAAGGCGTCGGCAGAGCCATGGCTTTTGAACACCAAGCCGCGCAAGCCCAGCAAAGCCGCACCGTTGTAGCGGCGATGATCCATCTTGTTTTTAAATGCAGATAGGATCGAATAAGAGAAGATCGCGGCAATTTTCGTAAAGATAGATGCAGAAAAAGACTCGCGCAAAAACCCACTCATCATCGTGGCCAGGCCTTCACTGGCCTTGAGGGCCACGTTGCCCACAAAGCCATCGCACACCACCAAATCGGTGGTGCCCAAGAAAATGTCATTGCCTTCGACGTTGCCGTAAAAGTTCAAATCACCTGATTTGGCAGCAGATCGCAACAATTCGGCGGCTTTTTTGATATTTTCGCCGCCCTTAATGGCCTCTTCGCCAATGTTGAGCAAGCCGACGGTGGGCGAAGTTGTGCCTTGCAAGACCGTGACCAAAGCCGAGCCCATGACCGCAAATTGCAGCAAATGTTCTGGGGTGCAGTCCACATTGGCGCCCATGTCGAGCATGGTGGTGCCGCCGCCTCGGGCATTGGGAAACTGTCCTGCGATCGCGGGTCGGTCAATGCCATCCAAGGTTTTGAGCACATAACGCGAGATCGCCATCAAGGCGCCGGTGTTTCCCGCCGACACTGCCGCTTGGGCCTGACCGGATTTGACCTGCTCGATGGCCACGCGCATGGAGGAGTCTTTTTTACGGCGCAAGGCCACTTCAACCAGGTCATGCATCTCGACCCGCTCCAAGGCCGGCACGATGCTGGCCCGAGGATGTTGAAAGGTGATTTGGTCTGGGTGACCCACCAGCAGCAAGTGGGCATCGGCATGGCTGCTTAAAAACTGGCGGCACGCTTCAAGGGTGACGGCCGGCCCGTGGTCCCCACCCATGCAATCCACAGCCAAAGTGATCATGGCATCAAAGCAGGCAGAGGGCCATCAAAATGGGGGCTCAAAAACAAAAGCCCGTGCGCTTTGAGGCGAGCAACGGGCTTTGGTGGCTGAAAAAGATCAGGCTTCTGACTTGGCCTTGATCACCTGGCGTCCACGGTAGAAGCCGTTGGGGCTGATGTGGTGGCGCAAGTGGGTCTCACCCGTGGTGGGCTCAACCGCCAAACCCGGAACGTTCAGGGCATTGTGCGAACGGTGCATGCCGCGCTTGGAAGGTGACTTTTTGTTTTGCTGGACAGCCATGATCGGCTCCTGATATCGGGTTGGTGAACTTCGCGCCCGTTCCCCATGCAAGCAAAGGGCTATGGCTGGCGCGATCAAATCAATCGGGCATTGTAACTGATCCATCGGCCTTTGGCAGCCCGGCTATTCGCCCCGGGTCTCAGACTTGCGCCACTGGGCCAACGCGGCAAAGGGTTTGACCTTCTCATCGGATTCGCCCAAATCGTTTGTTTGCAAATACTCACTTTGGCAATTTTCGTGCTTGGGCAAGATGGGCATGTCCATCAGCAGCTCGTCCTCGATCAGGTTCAAGCCGTCTAACGGGGGGGTGAGTGGCAACAAGTCCTCTTCGCTGTCCTCGTCCTCGGCCATGGCGGTGGCTTCATCGGCCACAAAGCGGAATTCCCGTTCGATGCGGAAAACTTGGTTGACGGGTTGCAGGCAACGCACACAGGTCAGCGGCAATTCGGCACCGATCTGCAAAGCCATCCACGGCTGGTCGCGGCCATCGGGGCCCGGCTTGAGCAAACCCTGCAAACGCCAACGCACCGGCTCTAAGGCCTGACCTGCACACGCTGATTGCAAACGTGCCAAGTCAGCTGCGGGCTGCTCGCCCTCGATCAACGCGCCCGATTGGGCCAGGGTCCAGATGTCAAGGGATTGGATGCGCTGCGGGTGGAACATGGATCCAGTGTAAGAGAATCGGCGCATGCTTTCCTACTCCGCCGCCTCGCCTGACCACCCCATGCCACTGATCTTGGCTTCCACCTCGACCTACCGGCGCGAACTTTTAAACCGCTTGGGCCTGGCTTTTGAGGTGTGCTCACCCGGCGTGGATGAGACCCCATTGGCCGGCGAACGCCCAGACGATCTGGCCATGCGCCTGGCCTTGGCCAAAGCCCAAGCCGTGGCCGGGCAACACCCTGGTGCCGTGGTGATTGGCTCTGACCAAGTGGCGGACCTGCATGGCGAACCCCTGGGCAAACCGGGCAACCATGCCAACGCTGTGGCCCAATTGCGGCGACAAAGTGGGCAGGCGGTGGTGTTCCAAACGGCGGTGGCCGTGGTTTGCCTGGAGCGCCAGTTTGCGAAAACCGCCTTGGCCAGCGTGCAAGTGCAGTTTCGCACCCTGAACGAGGCAGACATTGAGGCTTATTTGCGCGCCGAGCCGGCTTACGACTGCGCCGGCAGCGCCAAAAGCGAGGGCTTGGGTATCGCCTTGCTGGAGCGCATCGACAGCGACGACCCCACCAGTTTGATTGGCCTGCCCTTGATGCGCACGTGCGCCTTGCTGCGCGAGTTGGGTATTCGGGTGCCCGCATGAACCACAAAGGTCGCTTGCTCTTGGTGCCTGCCCCCCTTGATTTTGGCTGCGCGTCCACCACGCCTTTGCAAGACGTTTTGCCCCAAGGCACCCTGGTGGCGGCGGCACAACTGGGGCATTGGGTGTGTGAAAACGCCAAAAGCGCCCGCGCTTACCTCAAACGCATCGATGCGCTGGTGCCTTTGGCCAAACCATTGCAGCAACTCGACATCCAAGAGCTTCCCCACGCGGTGCACAAAAAAGGTGACCACCGCGGCGAGTTCGACGCGCGCACGCTGCTGGGCCCCATCCTGGCAGGACATGACCTGGGCTTGCTCAGTGAAGCCGGCATGCCCGCCATTGCCGACCCGGGCAGCTCAGTGGTGCGCGCGGCGCACGATCTGGGGGTGGTGGTGGTGCCCCTGGTGGGTCCCATTTCATTGCTGCTGGCCTTGGCCGCCAGTGGGCTCAACGGCCAAAATTTCGCTTTTGTGGGCTATCTGCCGCAAGACGCCAGCGAGCGCCAAGCCCGTTTGCGCCAACTCGAAAATACTGCCCACAGCAGTGGTCAAAGCCAACTGTTCATTGAAACGCCCTACCGCAATCCCGCCCTTTGGCAAGCCTTGATGACCCACTTGAAAGGGAGCACGCGGGTGAGCATGGCCAGTGGCTTGACTTTGCCCCAGGCCCACATCGAGTGCCATGATGTGCAAACGTGGCGGCACAAAAACCACATCCCCGCCAAAGATGTGCCAACGGTGTTTGCCATCGGCGTCTGAGTGGGCTCAGCGCACGCTGGGCACACTCGCGCGCATCACCCGACCCATGCCGTCGCCCACCGAGGCGCCAAAGCGCTTGACCAAGCGCTCGGCCACATTGTCGCGCTGGGTGTAATCGACCAAATCTTCGGCTTTAACAATGTCGCGGGCCACATAGTCCAAGCTTCCCAGCCCATCGGCCAAGCCCAACTCCACAGCCCGCTGACCGTTCCAAAACAAGCCACTGAAAAGCTCCGGCGTTTCTTTCAGGCGGTCTCCTCGGCCTTTGCGCACCACCGCAATGAATTGCAGGTGGATTTGGTCCAGCATGGCCTGTGCATGCGCACGTTGGGTTTTGGTTTGGGCACTGAAAGGGTCCAAAAAGCCCTTGTTTTCACCCGCCGTCATCAAGCGCCGCTCAATACCTAGTTTGTCCATCAAGCCGGTGAAGCCAAAGCCATCCATCAACACACCAATGCTGCCCACAATGCTGGCTTTGTCGACATAAATTTGATCGGCTGCCACCGCAATGTAATACGCCGCCGATGCACACGACTCTTCAACCACGGCGTAAACGGGTTTGTTATGCTTTTTCTTCAAGCGCGCAATTTCATCATTGATGATGCCCGCCTGCACCGGGCTGCCCCCGGGTGAGTTGATCAACAACACCACCGCCTGCGAGCCCTCGTCCTCAAAGGCCGAGCGCAAAGAGGTGATCACAGCGCTGGAGCCGGCCAGACCATCGGCATCGATCTCACCCTTGATCTCGATCACCGCTGTGTGGGGCGAGGTGGTGCTGGTGCTGCTGCCGCCACGGTGCAAAACCACCCAAGACATCACCACCAAAAATACCAACCAAGCCAGCCGCAAGCCATTGCGCCACTGCCGAGCGCGGCGCTGCTCTTTCAAATAGCCCAGGGCCACGCTCTCCATGACTGCGCGCTCCCAAACGGTATTGGTCGAAGATGCAGCAGGTGTGGACGCGGCGAGGTTGTCGTGGGGAAGATCGGTCATGTGGGCTCAAAAGATCAAAGGCTGTAAATTGTGTTCAGTATGCCAGTGAACCACGCCGTCTTTTTCCAGGGTCGCAATTTTCACCAAGTTGCCCCGGCACGGCCCGCCTGTGCAAGCCCCTGTAGCGGGCGCATATATGGCCCCATGGGTGGCACAGACCAGCCATTGCCCAGCGGCATCAAAAAAGCGATCGGGCTGAAAGTCCATTTCCATCGCGACATGGCTGCAGCGGTTGAGGTAGGCCTGCACCTGTCCCTCAAACCGCACCGCAAAGGCCCGGCAGGATTGACCGCCATAAACCACATCGAAGGGCACGGCCAACTGCCCATCGACCAAATCTCGGCTTTGGCACAAGGCAACCCACTCAGGCATGTTGCATCAACCAGTCGTGGAGTTGGGCCACCGAATGCAGCACCGCCAACGGCTGGTGCGAGGCAAACCCGGCAGGGTCATGGGCGCCATAACTCACGCCCAAGCTGGCGCAACCCGCATGTTGGGCCATGGCCAAGTCATGGGTGGTGTCGCCAATCATCAAGGTGCGCTCAGGCGCCACGCCAAATTCGCGCATCAACTCATGCAACATCAAAGGGTCGGGCTTGCCCGCGGTTTCGTCAGCCGTGCGCGAGCCATCAAACAAGCCCTTGATTTCAACCGCCTGCAAGGCATGGTTGAGGCCTTGGCGGCTTTTGCCCGTGGCCACGGTCACCCAATGATGGCGCTCACGCAAGCTGTGCAGCATCGGCACCACGCCATCGAACAGGCTCAATTCATCGTGGCGGGCCAGGTAGTGGTGCCGATATCTTTCATT